>NZ_RBLT01000005.1:0-175746 GCF_003989315.1 Microbacterium sp. HSID17254 | reverse complement strand
GCCCGGTCCGCCCGGCTGACCCCGCTCCTGCGGGGCGGGGGCCAGCAGCGGGGTCTGCGTGCGGGCACGCAGGACGTGCCGGGAGCGGCGGCGCTGGCGACGGCGCTCGAACTCGCCGAACGGGAGCGGGCCGCCGAGAGCGTCCGGGTGGGCGGTCTGCGCGACCGCCTGGTCGAGGGCATCCGTGCGCGGGTGCCGGCGGCCGAGCTCCTGGGCGATCCCGATCACCGTCTTCCGGGTACCGCCCATCTGCTCTTCCCCGGTGCGGTGGGAGAGAGCCTGCTGTTCCTGCTGGACGTGGCCGGCGTCTCGGCCTCCACGGGCTCCGCGTGTCAGGCGGGGGTCGCCGAGCCTTCGCACGTCGTGATGGCGATGGGGCGCAGTGAGGCGGACGCCCGGAGCGTGCTGCGATTCTCCCTCGGGCGCACGTCCACCGACGCCGATGTGGATGCGGTGCTGGCGGTGATCGGAGAAGCCTACGCACGGGCATCCGGGGCCCGTGCAGCCGAGCGCTCGTAGACTGGACCCATGCGAATCCTTGCGGCCATGAGCGGTGGTGTGGACTCCGCCGTCGCGGCCGCCCGGGCCGTCGAGGCGGGGCACGATGTGGTCGGCGTGCACCTCGCGCTCTCCCGCGCCGGCGGGACCCTGCGCACCGGCAGCCGCGGCTGCTGCACGATCGAGGACGCCCTCGACGCGCGTCGCGCCGCCGACCTCCTCGGCATCCCCTTCTATGTGTGGGACTTCTCGGAGCGGTTCCGCGACGACGTGATCGACGACTTCGTCGCCGAGTACCGTGCGGGTCGGACGCCGAACCCGTGCATGCGGTGCAACGAGAAGATCAAGTTCGCTGCCCTGCTGGAGCGCGCCCTGGAGCTCGGTTTCGACGCCGTGTGCACCGGGCACTACGCGACCCTCGTCGACGGCCCGGCGGGACTCGAGCTGCACCGCGCCTCGGACAACGCGAAGGACCAGTCCTACGTGCTCGGCGTCCTCACGGCCGACCAGCTCGCCCACACCTATTTCCCCCTGGGCACCACGCCGTCGAAGGCGCTCGTGCGGGCGGAGGCGGAACAGCGCGGTCTCAGCGTCGCCCAGAAGCCGGACAGCCACGACATCTGCTTCATCCCGGATGGGGACACCCGGGGCTGGCTGGCCGAGAAGGTCGGCACGGCCACCGGTGAGATCGTCGACCGCACCGGTGCCGTCGTCGGCGCGCACGAGGGCGCCCACGCCTTCACGGTCGGCCAGCGGCGCGGACTCAAGCTCGGCGTCCCGGCGGCGGACGGCAAGCCGCGCTTCGTGCTCGAGGTGCGCCCCGTATCGAATACGGTGGTCGTCGGCCCGAAGGAGGCGCTGGCGATCGCCGAGATCGCGGGGGAGCGGTTCAGCTGGGCCGGCGCCGCGCCGACCTCGTCGTCGTTCGCGTGCGATGTCCAGATCCGCGCGCATGCCGAGCCGGTGCCCGCCACGGCCACGGTGACGGCCGAGGGCGTCCGCGTCGTCCCGGACACGCCCCTGGACGGCGTCGCCCCGGGGCAGACCGCCGTGCTCTACATCGGCACGCGCGTGCTCGGGCAGTTCACGATCGATGCGACCGTCTCCGCGGTCCCCGTCGGCGTCTGATCCGGGCGGATGTCGGTCGCCGCTCCTAGACTGACGGAGTGCCGGAGAACATCTCACTGGAAGACGCCCGCCGCGAGGCGGAGGAGCTGACGACCCGCATCCTCGAGGCGAAGGACGCGTACTACGGGCGTGACACGTCGCTCGTCGACGATGCCACGTACGACGGCTGGATGCGGCGCCTGGAAGAGCTCGAGCGCCTGCACCCCGAGCTGCAGGGACAGGACTCGCCCACGCAGATGGTCGGCGCGGCCGAGGCGACGGGGCTCGCGACCATCGAGCACGCCGAGCGCATGCTCAGCCTCGACAACGTCTTCTCGATCGACGAGCTGCGCGAGTGGGCGCAGAAGACACGAGCGGCCGCCGGGCGCGACGTCGACTGGCTGACCGAGCTCAAGATCGACGGCCTCGCGATCAACCTGCGGTACGAGGACGGCGTGCTGACGTCGGCCGCGACCCGTGGCGACGGGCGGGTCGGCGAGATCGTCACCGAGAACGCGCTCCGACTCCCCGAGATCCCGGAACGGCTCGCCGGGGAGGGGCACCCGCCCATCGTCGAGGTGCGCGGAGAGGTCTTCATCCCCGTCGCCGCGTTCGAGCGGCTGAACGCGGCGCAGGCGGCGTTCCGGGACCGCGCGTACACGGACGCCCTCGCGCGCTGGGAGGCCAGGGGCGGCGCGAAGAAGCCGTTCGACGAGGAGAAGGCGCGCACCGCGGCGGCACGGCGCTTCCCGGCCTTCGCGAATCCCCGCAACGCGGCCAGCGGCGGCCTGCGTCAGCAGATCGACAAGAAGGACGGCCTGGAGTTGGAAGCGGGTCTGCTGCGCATCGAGTCGCTCGCGCTGTACGTGCACGGCATCGGTGCCTGGACGAACCCGCCGGTCGCGGCCCAGAGCCAGGTCTACGAGCTGCTGGCCGCCTGGGGGCTGCCGACGAGTCCGCACACGAAGGTGTGCCGCAGCATCGACGACGTCGTCGCCTTCGTCGAGCACTACGGCGAGCATCGGCACGACATCGAGCACGAGCTCGACGGCATCGTGGTCAAGGTCGACGAGCTCGACCTGCATGACGAGCTGGGAGCGACGAGCCGGGCGCCCCGCTGGGCGATCGCCTACAAGTACCCGCCGGAGGAGGTGCAGACGAAGCTGCTCGACATCGTCGTCTCCGTCGGTCGCACCGGTCGCGCGACGCCCTTCGCGGTGATGGCGCCGGCTCACGTCGCCGGATCCGTGGTCCGTCAGGCCACGCTCCACAACAAGGACGTGGTGAAGGCCAAGGGCGTTCTCATCGGCGACACCGTGGTGCTGCGCAAGGCGGGCGACGTGATCCCCGAGGTGCTCGGCCCGGTGGTCGAGAAGCGGGACGGGACCGAGCGGGAGTTCGTCATGCCCGCCGACTGCCCCGAGTGCGGCACGCCGCTGCGCGCCATGAAGGAGGGGGACATCGACCTCCGGTGCCCGAACGCCCGGTCGTGCCCCGCCCAGGTGCGCGGACGCGTCGAGCACATCGGCTCGCGGGGAGCCCTCGATGTCGAGGCCCTGGGCGAGGTGACGGCGGCGGCGCTGACCCAGCCCACGAGTCCGGCGGAGCCTCCCCTGGTGACGGAGGCGGGCCTGTTCGCCCTGACCCTGGAGCAGCTCGTGCCGATCGAGGTCGTCGTGCGCGATGCGGAGACGGGTCTGCCGCGCGAGGACGAGGACGGCCTCGTGAAGACCCGCGCGCCGTTCCGACGCAACCCGACCGCGGCCGAGAAGAAGTCGGGTCTGGAGGGTCCGCAGCCGTCTTCCCAGGCGCTGACCCTGCTCGCGGAGCTGGAGAAGGCGAAGACGAAAGACCTCTGGCGGCTTCTCGTCGCGCTCAACATCCGTCACGTCGGACCGGTCGCGGCGCGGGCGCTCGCGCAGTGGTTCGGGTCGCTCGACGCGATCCGGGAGGCATCGCGGGAAGAGCTCGCCGCGGTCGAGGGCGTGGGCGGCATCATCGCGGACTCCTTGCTCGCGTGGTTCGACGTCGACTGGCACCAGGAGATCGTCCGCCAGTGGACTGATGCGGGCGTGCAGTGGGCGACGCCGGGTCACCCCGGCCCGGGAGCGGCGGTCGCGGCCGGGGGAGTGCTGGAGGGACTCACCGTGGTGGCGACGGGATCCCTCGACGGGTACACCCGCGAGGGGGCGCAGGAGGCGATCATCAAGGCCGGCGGAAAGGCGGCCTCGAGCGTGTCCAAGAAGACGGACTTCGTGGCCGCGGGGCCGGGAGCCGGCTCCAAGCTCGCGAAGGCGGAGGAGCTCGGCGTCCGCATCCTCGACGCCGCGCAGTTCCACGTCCTGGTCAACGAGGGGCCCGCGGCGCTGGACTGAGGATCAGGCGTTCTCCGGCGCCGCCGTGGTGGGAGCGAGGAACTGCCGCAGCCGTGGGGAGTCCGCGAACCCCAGCTCCTGATAGAGCCCGACGGCTGCCTCGCTCGAATGCACGGTGATCCGTTCGGCGCCGACGGAGACGGCGTGGGCGCAAGCCGCGGCCACGAGACCGCGGCCCGCTCCTCGTCCGCGATGTTCGGGAAGGACGAAGACGCTCTGGATGTCCGCGGAGAGGCGGTGCGGAGCGCCCGGCCGCGGCACGCGGGGCACGAGGGCGACCCACGCTGCGCCGACGATGCGGTCGTCGTCATCGCGCCGCGCGACGAAGGCCACGTGGGTGCGGTCGTGGGCCCGCCACCAGTCGCCCAGCTCGGCGGTGAAGGCGTCGAGCGATCGACCGGCCGTCAGGTCCGCGGGCACGTCCTCCCACTTGAGCTGGGCGAGCGCGGCGAGATCCTCCCTGCCGGCGCGGTCGATGCGCATCGTCGGTCCGCTCAGGCCTTGTGGCGGGGCTTCCGGAAGGGCTTCTCCTCGCGGTCGCGGTGCGGCGGGCGCTCGTCACGGTCGCGGCGGTCGTTCCGGTCGTAGCGGGCCGGCCGGCCGCGGCCGTCGCCGTCGCGCGAGGACGAGCCCCGCCGTGCGCCGGGACCGCGGTCAGGAGCGATCTCGATCAGCCGTCCGGAGATGCGCGTATCGCGGAGCTTGTCGAGGACGGCGGGGTCGAGGTTCGCCGGGAGCTCGACGATCGAGAAGTCGGGACGGATGTTGATCGCGCCGAAGTCGTCGCGGCCCAGACCGCCCTCGTTCGCGAGCGCGCCCACGATCTGCCGCGGCTCGACGCGGTGCCGCCGACCCACCTCGATGCGGTACGGGGTGTAGTCGCCCCGGCTGCGACGCTCCCGGGGTTCCCGGGGCTCCCGCGTCTGCCGCTCGCGCTGCGGGCGGTTGTCGGCGGCGACCGCCTGCGACAGGGCGTCGTCTGCGGGGTCGAGGAGCAGCGGCGTGGAGCCCTGGGCGACCACGGCGAGAGCGGCCGCGACGTCGCCCTCCGGCACGTCATGATGCCGGACGTAGTGGGCGATGATGTCGCGGAACGCGGCGATGCGCGACGTCTCCGACAGTGCGGTCGTGATGGCGTCGTCGAAGCGGGCGAGCCGCGTCGTGTTCACGTCCTCGGTGCTCGGCAGCTGCATCTGCGTAGGCTGCTGCCGCGTCGCCTTCTCGATGTGCTTGAGCAGGTAGCGCTCGCGCGGGGTGATGAAGCTGATCGCGTCGCCCGTCCGCCCGGCCCGCCCGGTCCGTCCGATGCGGTGCACGTACGACTCGGTGTCGGTGGGGATGTCGAAGTTGACGACGTGACTGATGCGCTCGACGTCGAGTCCGCGGGCGGCGACGTCCGTCGCGACGAGGATGTCGAGCTTCCCGTCCTTGAGCTGATTGACGCTGCGCTCGCGCTGCACCTGCGGCACGTCACCGTTGATCGCGGCGGCGGAGTACCCGCGGGCGCGGAGCTTCTCGGCCAGGGTCTCGGTCTCGTTCTTCGTGCGGACGAAGACGATCATCCCGTCGAAGTTCTCCACCTCGAGGATGCGGGTCAGCGCGTCCACCTTCTGCGCATACGAGACGACGAGGTAGCGCTGGGTGATGTTCGTGTTGGTCGCGGTCTTGGACTTGACCGTGATCTCCTCCGGGTCGCGGAGGTACTGCTGCGCGAGGCGGCGGATCTGCGCGGGCATCGTGGCGGAGAACAGGGCGACCTGCTTCTCCTCGGGGGTCTGAGCGAGGATCTGCTCGACGTCCTCCGCGAAGCCCATCTTCAGCATCTCGTCCGCCTCGTCCAGCACGAGGTACTGGAGCTCGGAGAGGTCGAGGGTGCCCTTGGCCAGGTGGTCCATGATGCGGCCGGGGGTGCCCACCACGACGTGCACGCCGCGGCGGAGGGCGGACAGCTGCACACCGTATCCCTGACCGCCGTAGACGGGCAGCACGTGCACGCCCTTCATGCGGGAGGCGTAGGACTCGAACGCCTCGCAGACCTGCAGCGCGAGCTCACGGGTCGGGGCGAGGACGAGGGCCTGCGGCGTCTTCTGCGCGACGTCGAGCCGCTCCAGCACGGGCAGGGCGAAGGCGGCGGTCTTGCCGGTTCCGGTCTGCGCCATGCCGACGACATCGCGGCCGGCGAGGAGGGTGGGAATGGTCGCGGCCTGGATGGGCGACGGGGTCTCGTAGCCGAGATCCTTGATGGCCTTGAGGACCGGCCCGGTGATGCCGAGGTCCTCGAATCCGGGGGTGGCAGGGGACTCGTCGGGGGCGTCGGCGGGGGTCACTTCTTCAGGGGTCACTTCCCAAGGGTAGCGCGCCCGGCCCCCCTCTTCCTGTGGGGCCGGCTCAGACCCCCGACGTGAGGGCGAGCAGCTTCTCCTTCACCTGCCGGCGGAGCACCTTCCCGATCAGCGACTTCGGCAGCTCGTCGACGACGAAGACGCGGCGCGGCACCTTGTACGGGGTGAGGATGCTCCGCGCGTACTCACGGATCGCCTCCACGTCCACATCGGCTCCGGGGTCGACGACGATCGCCGCGACGACCTCCTCGCCCGAGTGGTCGCTGGGCAGTCCGACGACCGCGGCGTCCGCCACCGACGGATGCTGGCGCAGCGCGTTCTCCACCTCGGTCGGGGCGACGTTGAAGCCGCCGGTGATGATGAGCTCCTTGATGCGGTCGACGATGCGGACGAAGCCGGCGTCATCGATCGTGACGATGTCGCCGGTCCGGTACCAGCCGTCGACGAACACGGCCTCGGTCTCCTCGGGCTTGCCGTAGTACCCGGAGAAGACCTGAGGACCCCGCACGATGAGCTCCCCGGCGGAGCCCTCCGACACATCCTCAGTGGGATTCTCCGGATCGACGACGCGGCACTCCGTGCCCGGGAGAGGGAGTCCCACGGTGCCGGGAACCCGGTTGTCGGCGACCGGGTTCGCCATGAGGACGGGCGAGCACTCGCTCAGTCCGTAGCCCTCGACGAGGTAGCCGTGCGTTGCGGCCTCGAACGGGACGACGAGCTCGTGCGGCAGGGCCATGGCCCCGGAGATCGCGACCTCGATGCCGTCGAGGGACACACCCTTGGCGTTGGCGGCGGCGAGAAGCCGGTCGGCGATGGGCGGGACGAGCGGGAGGAACGTCGCCGGATGCTTCTTGACGACGTCGAGCACGAGGTCCGGGTCGAACTTCGGGAACAGCACCAGACGCGCGCCCATCGACATCGCGAAGGTGAGGCAGAGTGTCAGCCCGTACGCATGGAACATCGGCAGCACGGCGTACACGACGCAGCCCTTGCCGCGCTGGATCGACGGCACCCAGGCTTGGGACTGGGCGGCATTGGCGAGGAGGTTGCGGTGAGT
This sequence comes from Microbacterium sp. HSID17254, assembly GCF_003989315.1. Lineage (NCBI taxonomy): Bacteria > Bacillati > Actinomycetota > Actinomycetes > Micrococcales > Microbacteriaceae > Microbacterium > Microbacterium sp. HSID17254. The sequence goes on along the minus strand of NZ_RBLT01000005.1, from coordinate 168,367 downwards.
GAGGGCGGCGCCCTTCGGTGTGCCGGTCGTGCCGGACGTGTACTGGATGATCGCCAGGTCGTCGGTATCGGGCTGAGGATGCGAGGCGGGGATCGGGGTGCTGGCCACCACCGACTCCCACAGCACGGTGCCGCGGACGCGCTCGGTCAGCGCCGCCCTCGACTCTCTCGCCTTCGCGACCGGCAGCCGGAGGGCGAAGCGGGTGAGGGCCGGCATCGCTCGCGTCACGTCGACCGAGATGAGAGTCGAGACGGCGAGGTCACTCGGGAACTCCTGCACCGTCGCGACGACCTTGTTCCAGACGATCGCGTGCTTGGCGCCGTGGTCCTCGAACTGCTTACGCAGCTCGCGAGGGGTGTAGAGCGGGTTGTGCTCGACCACGACCGCACCGAGACGCAGCACGGCATAGAACGCGACGATGTGCTGCGGGCAGTTCGGCAGGACGATCGCGACGGGATCGCCCGCACGGACGCCGAGATCCCGGAGCCCCGCCGCGGCGCGATCGATCGCCTCCTGCAGCTGCGCGTAGGTGGTCTCCCTGCCGAAGAACTGTAGGGCGGGGGCATCGGGATAGTCCCGCGCCGACGCGGCGACGATGTCCACGAGGGAGCCGCTGACGGGGGCGAGGTCCTCCGGAACGCCGTCGGCGTAGCTGGCGATCCACGGGCGAGGGGGCTGGAACGTGCTCACGCGCCCAGCTTAGGCGGGCCGCGCCGCGCCGAGCGGCGGGCGGCTCGCCAACTAGACTGGGGGCGTGTCTGAAATCACCCCTGATCTTGTGCGCCATCTCGGCGTGCTCGCGCGCATCCAGCTGAACGACGACGAGGTGACGCGGCTCACGGGCCAGCTCGACGCCATCGTCGACAACATCGCCAAGGTGTCCGAGGTCGCGACCGCCGATGTCGCCGCGACGAGCCACCCGATCCCGCTGAGCAATGTGTTCCGTCCCGACGTGATCGGCGAGACGCTCACGCACGAGCAGGTGCTGCAGAACGCCCCGGATCAGGCCGACGGCCGGTTCCGCGTCACCGCGATCCTGGGAGAAGAGCAGTGAGCGACATCATCCGGCTGACCGCGGCGGAGCTCGCCGACAAGCTCGCGACGCGGGAGGTCTCCAGCGTCGAGGCCACGCAGGCGCACCTCGACCGCATCGCCCACGTCGACGGCGACGTCCATGCGTTCCTGCACGTCAACGAGCACGCGCTCGACGCGGCGGCCGAAATCGACGCCCGCCGCGCCGCGGGGGAGGACCTCGGGCCGATCGCCGGTGTCCCGCTCGCGATCAAGGACGTGCTCGTCACGACGGATCAGCCGACCACGAGCGGCTCGCGGATCCTCGAGGGGTACCGCTCGCCGTACGACGCGACGGTCGTGGCCCGATCCCGTGCCGCCGGACTCATCCCGCTCGGCAAGACGAACATGGACGAGTTCGCGATGGGCTCCTCGACGGAGCACTCCGCCTACGGCCCGACCCGCAACCCCTGGGACCTCGACCGGATCCCCGGCGGCTCGGGTGGGGGCTCCGCCGCGGCCGTCGCCGCCTTCGAGGCCCCGCTCGCCCTCGGCTCCGACACCGGCGGATCGATCCGTCAGCCGGCGCACGTGACCGGCACGGTCGGCGTGAAGCCGACCTACGGCGGCGTCAGCCGCTACGGCGCGATCGCACTGGCGTCGAGCCTCGACCAGGTCGGCCCCGTCACCCGCACCGTCCTCGATGCCGGTCTGCTGCACGACGCGATCGGCGGCCACGATCCGAAGGACTCCACGTCGCTTGACGAGCAGTGGCCGTCCTTCGCCGCGGCCGCACGCGAGGGTGCGCGCGGGGACGGCCTCAAGGGCCTCCGTGTCGGCGTCATCCGCGAGCTTCCCGACAGCGGTTTCCAGCCGGGGGTTGCGGCCTCCTTCCGCAGCGCCCTGGCCCTGCTGGAAGCGCAGGGTGCGGAGATCGTCGAGATCGGTGCACCGCACTTCGAGTACGGCGTCGCCGCCTACTACCTGATCCTCCCGGCCGAGGCCTCGAGCAACCTGGCCAAGTTCGACTCGGTCCGCTTCGGTCTCCGGGTCACCCCGGCGGGTAACCCCACGGTGGAGGACGTGATGTCCGCCACGCGCGACGCCGGTTTCGGCGACGAGGTCAAGCGCCGCATCATCCTCGGCACCTACGCGCTGTCGGCGGGATACTACGATGCGTACTACGGCAGCGCGCAGAAGGTCCGCACGCTGATCCAGCAGGACTTCGCCGCGGCCTTCGCCGATGTCGACGTCATCGCCACGCCGTCGGCCCCGACCACGGCCTTCAAGCTCGGCGAGAAGATCGACGACCCGCTGCAGATGTACCTGAACGACATCACGACGATCCCGGCGAACCTCGCCGGCGTCCCCGGCATCTCGATCCCCAGCGGTCTCTCGGACGACGACGGGCTGCCCGTCGGCATCCAGTTCCTCGCGCCGGCGCGGGAGGACGCCCGCCTCTACCGGGTGGGTGCCGCCCTCGAGACGCTGCTCGTGGACTCCTGGGGCGCGCCGCTGCTGTCCCGTGCCCCCCAGCTGGAAGGAGGCGCGCGCTGATGGCCGCCGCCACGCTCATGGACTTCGACAAGGCGCTCGAGCTGTTCGAGCCCGTCCTCGGTTTCGAGGTGCACGTCGAGCTCAACACGAACACGAAGATGTTCTCCGACGCTCCCAACCCCGCGAACGAGGCGTACCACGCGGCGGAGCCGAACACGCTGATCGCCCCGGTCGACCTGGGACTGCCCGGTGCCCTGCCGGTCGTTAACGAGACGGCCATCCGCTCGTCGATCAGCCTCGGCCTCGCGCTCGGCTGCTCAATCGCGGAGTCCAGCCGGTTCGCCCGGAAGAACTACTTCTACCCGGACCTGGGCAAGAACTACCAGATCTCCCAGTACGACGAGCCGATCGCCTTCGAGGGGTCGGTCGAGGTGGAGCTCGAGGACGGCACCATGGTGACGATCCCGATCGAGCGCGCGCACATGGAGGAGGACGCCGGCAAGCTCACGCACATGGGCGGCTCGACCGGCCGGATCCAGGGCGCCGAGTACTCGCTCGTCGACTACAACCGCGCCGGCGTCCCGCTCGTCGAGATCGTGACGAAGACGATCTTCGGCACTGATCACCGGGCTCCCGAGGTCGCCAAGGCGTACGTCGCCGCCATCCGCGACATCGTCCGCGGACTCGGCATCTCCGAGGCTCGGCTGGAGCGCGGCAACCTGCGGTGCGACGCCAATGTCTCGCTCCGTCGTCGGGGTGAGGAGAAGCTCGGCACGCGCACGGAGACGAAGAACGTCAACTCCATGCGATCCGTGGAGCGCGCGGTGCGGTACGAGATCCAGCGTCAGGCGCAGATCCTCGCCGACGGCGGCACCATCATCCAGGAGACCCGGCACTGGCACGAGGACACCGGGACCACCTCTCCCGGACGGCCGAAGTCGGACGCCGACGACTACCGGTACTTCCCCGAGCCGGATCTGCTTCCGGTGCAGCCGCCGCGCGAGCTGATCGAGGAGCTGCGCGCCGCCCTGCCCGAGCAGCCCGTCGCCCGTCGACACCGGCTCATGGACGAGTGGGGCTTCACCCCGCTGGAGTTCCAGGACGTGCGCAACGGCGGTCTGCTCGATGTCGTCGAGGCCACGATCGCCGCCGGGGCCACGCCGGCCGCGGCACGGAAGTGGTGGACGGGGGAGATCACCCGCCTCGCCAATGCGCAGGAGAAGGACGCGGTCGACCTCGTCAGCCCGGAGAACGTCGCGGCGCTGCAGCAGCTCGTCGACGCCGGGACGCTGACCGACAAGCTCGCACGCCAGGTGCTGGAGGGCGTGATCGCCGGTGAGGGCACGCCGCAGGAGGTCGTCGACGCACGCGGTCTCGCCGTGGTCTCGGACGACGGTGCGCTCATCGCGGCGATCGACGAGGCTCTCGCCGCACAGCCCGATGTGATGGCCAAGATCCAGGACGGCAAGGTCCAGGCCGCGGGTGCCATCATCGGTGCGGTCATGAAGGCCATGAAGGGCCAGGCCGACGCCGCCCGCGTCCGCGAACTCATCCTCGAGCGCGCCGCGCAGTGATTCTCGCCCCTGGGCCTCCATGTCGGAGGCCCAGGGGACAATGGATTCATGGGACACGGTGATGGCAGAGGCCGCATGGTGTCCTCGGCCGATGCCGACGACTCCGGTACGCGCATCCTCCACGTCGACATGGACGCGTTCTATGCGGCCGTCGAAGTGCTGGACGACCCGAGTCTCCGCGGACTGCCGCTGATCATCGGGGCTCCGGATGGCCGCTCCGTGGTCTCCAGCGCCTCCTACGAGGCACGGCGCTACGGCGTGCGCTCCGCGATGCCCGTGTCGCAGGCCGTGCGGCTGTGCCCGACGGCACGGATCGTCCCGCCGCACTTCCACCGGTACCAAGAGGTCTCGCGGCAGGTGATGGCGATCTTCGAGTCGTTCACGCCGCTCGTGGAGCCGCTGTCGGTGGACGAGGCGTTCCTCGACGTACAGGGTGTGCGCCGGCTCTGGGGGAGCCCCGCCCGGATCGCGGCCCAGATCCGTGAGCGCGTCCTCGCCGAGGTCGGCATCACGTGCAGCGTGGGCGTGGCCGCGACCAAGCATGTGGCGAAGATGGCGTCGACGATGGCCAAGCCGGACGGGATGCTCGTGGTCGCGGAACACGACACTCTCGCCTTCCTCGCGCCGCGCCCCGTGCGAGCGCTGTGGGGCGTGGGGCCGAAGGCGGCGGAGGCCCTGGAGGCCCGCGGCCTCCGCACGATCGGCGACCTCCGCACCGCATCGCCCGAGATGCTGGACCGCGCCGTGGGGCCGGCGCTGAGCGCGAGGCTCGCGCAGCTGGCGCGGGGGGAGGACGCGCGTGCGGTCGACACGGAGCGCGTGGAGAAGAGCATCGGACACGAGGAGACCTTCGACCACGACGTCGCGGATCGTGCCTTCCTCCGCGCGGAGCTGCTGCGGCTGGCCGATCGCGTGGGCGCGCGCCTGCGCCGGGCCGGGTGGGAGACCTCCACGGTCGCGATCAAGATCCGCTTCGACGACTTCCGGACCGTCACCCGCTCCCAGACGTTGCCGGAGCCGACCGCGGTCGGCCAGCGCATCGGCGAGGCGGCCCAGAGCCTGTTCGCGCTCATCGAGCGCAGTGATCCGGTCCGCCTCGTGGGCGTCCGGGCGGAGAACCTCCGGCCGGCGGGAGGTGGCGCGCTGGCGCTGTGGGACGAGGACGAGGACTGGCGCAAGGTCGAAGGGGCCGTCGACGAGGCCATGGCGCGGTTCGGTTCGGCGACGATCAGCAGGGCGCGCCACATCGGACGCGGTGAAGGACGGGGCGCCGCGCGGCATCCGAAGGACCACGGCGTCGATTGACCGCGCGCCGCAGGCCGCCGTCGGCTACCGTGGGAACATGCCGAACATTGCACTGGAACTCGGGAATCAGGTCGCGTCCTTCGGCGTGAAGAGCGCGTACGGAGAACCGCAGGAGATCGATGGCGTCACCGTCACTCCGGTGGCGTTCACCTACGCGGGCTTCGGCGGAGCCAGCGGGGACGGCGGAGAAGGCGGCGGAGGTGGCGGCGTCTCGGTGCCGGTGGGCGTCTACGTCCGGCGCGAGGAGGGCCTGCGCTTCGAGCCGAACATCGTGACGCTCCTCGTCGTGGCCGTGCCCTTCGTCTGGGTCGCCGGTCGGGCCCTCACGCGCATCATCCGTGCCCTCAAGAAGTGACGATGCGGTCGCAGCGGCGCTCTCGCACGCGGCGACGCTGATCGCGGAAGACGTCCGCGCACTCGCGGCCTCCAACCCCGTCGTGCTGATCGACGGGGGGAGCGGCGCAGGCAAGACCTCTCTGGCCGCGCGCGTGGCGCGAGCCTGGCCGGTCACCGGACGCGTGCAGGTCATCGCGTTGGACTCCCTCTATCCCGGCTGGGACGGCCTCGACGACGGGGCGGAGCGCGCGCTCGAGGGCATCCTCCGTCCCCACGGACGCGGGCTTCTCGGGGCGTGGCGTCGCTGGGACTGGGAGCACGGCGAGGAGGCGGAGACCCACGCCGTCGATCCGGCCCTCGGCGTCATCGTCGAGGGCAGCGGGATCCTGCGACCCTCGACGGCACGCCTGGCCGACATCCGGATCTGGGTGGAGTCCGGCGAGTCATCGCGGAAGGCCCGTGCGCTGGCGCGGGATGGAGACACCTACCGCCCGCACTGGGACCGGTGGGCGGCGCAGGAGCGCCGTCACCTCGAGCGAGACCGTCCGAGGGAACTCGCCACTCGCGTGATCGAGGTCCCCTGATTCCGCTCAGCGGAGGGCGTCGGCGTCGCTCTCGTCGACGGCCTCGATGAGCAGCTCGAGACGGTATCCCAGCCAGTCGTAGACGGCCTGGCCGTCACCGCCGACGTCGGGTTCGTCGTCGGTGATGCCGAGCCGCGTGGCGATGACGAGCCGGATGGCGGTGAGGGTGCGGAGCCACGCGTCCACGTCCTCGCGCCGTACGAGGACGTCGCGGGGAACGCGGGCGCCCTCATCGGTCACCTCGGCGTCGGGGTCGAACACCTGCAGCGCCGTGCGCATGACCCGCGCATCGTGCAGCCGTCGGTCCAGGAGGTCCGCGCGGGTTGCCGAGGCGAACGCCGCCGCGGCGTCGTCGTCGTCCGGATAGGCGTTCGGCGTCAACCGGGCCACGCCCGGGTCATCGCCTTCGGAATCCCGGAGCAGGTCCATGAAGTCATCGACGAGCCGGGCCAGGTGCATGCCCTCGATCGTGGCGACCGAGGCGGTGATCGGTGGGGTGTTCATGCGGCCTTCCTGACGGTGGCCCAGAGCCCGTAGTCGTGCATCGCCTGCGCGTGCACCTCCATGGTCTCGCGGGGTCCGGTGGCGACGATCGCGTGTCCGTCGTGGTGGACGGCGAGCATGAGGCGGGTGGCATGCTCGCGGGTGTAGCCGAAGTAGATGCGGAAGACGCGGACGACGTAGCTCATCAGATTCACCGGATCGTTCCACACGACGACCTCCCAGGGCTCCAGGGGCGCAGCGGAGAGATCGGTGGCTTCATCGATCTCGGGAAGAGCAGTCGACACGGTCAGGCCCATCCGAGCTCGTGCAGGTGGGCGTCGTCGATGCCATGGTAGTGCGCGATCTCGTGGACGAGGGTGGTGTGGATCTCGTCGCGGAGTTCGTCGATGTCCTCACACTGCGCGAGATGCGGTTCCCGGTAGACGATGATGCGATCGGGCAGCTCACCCATCCCGTACTGCGTGCGCTCCGGCAACGCGAGGCCGTCGTACAGGCCGAGCAGATCGAGGCTGCCGTCCTCGGGACGATCCTCCACCACGAAGACGACGTTCTCGAGCTGCTCGACCATCTCGTCGGGCAGCTGGTCGAGTTCGTCGATCACGAGGGCCTCGAAGGCCGCGGCGTCCATGTCCATCCCCTCCAGCCTACGGGGACGACGACGGGTTCCTCAGTGCAGGAGGACGAGCAGCGCCGCGACGCCGATGAAGAGGCTTCCGAACACGGTGTTGAGGATCCGCTGGCCGTGCGGAGAGCGGGTGAGGCGCCGGAAGGGGCGTGCGGCCGTGGCGAAGAATCCCCACATGACGAGCACGTCGACGACCACGACGGTCGCGACGAGGGCCAGGTACTGGGGGAGCGGAGGCTGGTCCAGCCGGATGAACTGCGGGATGAACGCGAGGAAGAAGACGATCGCCTTGGGATTCAGCAGGTTGACCCAGAAGCCTCGGCGCATCATCGACCAGTGGCTCTCCCGGGCATCCACGGGATCCGGCGCGTCATCGAGCGCCGGAGCGGGGCGGGTCAGGATCAAACGGATGCCGAGGTACACCAGGTAGGCGGCGCCGGCGTATCGGATGAGGTTGAACAGGACGTCCGAGCGCGAGACGAGGAGCCCGACGCCGGCAGCCACGATCACGACATGCACGATGAGCGCGATCTGCTGGCCGATGATTCCCCAGATCGAGCGCTTCCAGCCCTGCGTGAGGGAGTTGGACATCGTGTTGATCGCGCCGGCCCCCGGCGTGAAGCTGATCACCACGGATGCGGTGAGAAGAGAGAACCAGACCGCCAGTGACACCAGGACAGTCTAGGGCCCGCGTGAGAGGCGAAGAGGCTCGGACCGAACCGGTCCGAGCCTCTTCGAGCTGGGGTGAGTAACGGGGCTTGAACCCGCGACCTCCTGGACCACAACCAGGCGCTCTACCAACTGAGCTATACCCACCATGCGCCCGTCGAAACAGGCAACCCCACGAGTCTATTACATGTTCGGGGCGAACTCCGACACCGTGCGCGCGGCGATCTCCTTGGCGTCGTCGCTGGAAGGGCCCGGCTCGTCCACGAAGACGGCCTCCCGGTAGTAGCGGAGCTCGCGGATCGACTCCAGGATGTCGGCCAGCGCGCGGTGGCCCCCGTCCTTCGCCGGAGCCTGGAAGAACACGCGGGGGTACCAGCGGCGGGAGAGCTCCTTGATGCTGGAGACATCGACGTTGCGGTAGTGGAGCCACTGGTCGACCTGAGGCATGTACTTCGCGAGGAACATCCGGTCGGTGCCGATCGTGTTGCCGGCGAGAGGGGCGCGGCGCTCGAGGGGGACGAAGCGGCGGATGTACGCCAGCGTCTGCTCCTCCGCCTCCTCGAGGGTGACTCCGTGCGGGATCTCGTCGATGAGCCCCGAGGTCTCGTGCATGGCGGTGACGAAGTCGTTCATGTTCGCGAGCGCGTCCGCGCTCGGACGGATGACGACCTGGAATCCGGGGTCGAGCGGACGGAGCTCGAAGTCGGTGACCACCACCGCGATCTCGACGAGCTCGTCGACGGCGAGATCGAGCCCCGTCATCTCGCAGTCGATCCAGACGAGGCGGTCGTTCTCCGAAGCAGTCACCATGTCGCCATCCTATCGACGGCCCCGACATCGACCCGCGGGGCGCGGTACGGTAGAGACGTCCGCCTCCGTAGCTCAGGGGATAGAGCAGGAGCCTTCTAATCTCTTGGTCGCAGGTTCGAATCCTGCCGGGGGCGCCACTGATCGCCGTCAGATCGACGGGTCTCAGCAGTGCCGCAGCGCGTCGACCGCGTCGTCTGCGCGCCAGAACTCGCCGATCAGCCGGAAGCCGCCCGTCGCCAGATGGAGCCGCTCCGCGCGGTAGCGGACGCCGAGGGGATCGGCCACCGCGCGGAGGTGACCGAGGACATGCTCGCGGCTGTCCTGGACACGCCACAGGTGATCGGCGGCACGGACGAGGTGCTCTCGACGGGACGCGAGCGGCGGGGCTGCAAGCGGGACTCCGGGAGCGGGGGTCGAGGTGGTGGTGGCGGTCATGGTCTCTCCTTCCATGGCTCGAACATACGACCGGCCACCGACATTCGTCCGGGTGTCGATATCCGGCGGTGACCGGGCCACTTCTGCACAACGCACCGCCGCTCGAGCCCGTCCACGGATCACGCGATCGCGCCCTCGCGCACCCGTCGGCGCGGTGCACGCTGGAGGTCATCCGGCCGCCGAGCCGGCACCGAGAGGACGAACACATGATCGACACCGTGACCATCGTGGGCAGAGTCGCGACGGACCCCACCCCCGGGCGGACGAGCGCCGGAGTGCCCGTCACGAACTTCCGGCTGGCGAGCACGCACCGGCGCTTCGACCCGGCGAGCGGGACCTGGGTGGATGCGGGGACCAACTGGTTCTCGATCGCCGCCTTCCGACGGCTGGCGGAGCACGCGCGGGCATCGCTGCGGGTGGGCGACAGCGTCATCGTCTCCGGGCGACTCCGGGTGCGCCCGTGGGAGAGCAACGGCAAGCAGGGGACGAGCGTCGACATCGACGCGGACACCATCGGACACGATCTGCGGTGGGGGACCACGGCATATCGGCCGAGCTCCCGGCCGTCATCCGGGGAGGCGGGGGAGAGCGCTGATCTCTCGACGGTGGATGACGAGGCGCACGACGCGTGGGATCAGCCTGCAGAGACCGAGGCGGCCTAGACTCTGCTCGTGCTCAGATCGGTCCTCCCGTCCCGCGCTGCGGCGCTCGTGCTCGTCGCCGGTGTCTCGGCCGCCGTCCTCGCCGGATGCGCGCCGGAGCCCACGGCGACGCCGACTCCCACGGCGACAGCCACCGCTGATCCGACGCCGTCCGCCGCTCCTGCTCTGGTGCCGGACGGGAGCGCCGAGGACAACCTCCCCGTCTTCACGGCGGTGGCGGAGCAGGTCTGGGGGACGGAGCAACGCGGGGAGGGGCGCGCGTACGTCGACGGTCTCGTCGCGGCGGGATTCGATCGGGACGCCATGCAGCTCACGCCGGACCAGTCCACGGTCGGGAACCCGGCGGAGAGCATCCAGTTCTCGGTCCGCTGGGGCGAGGAGGAGTGCCTGATCGGACAGGTCGGTCCGTCCACCGGTGCCGTCGTGACCACGGTCATGCCCCAGCTCGCCGGCGGGCGGTGCCTGGTGGGCGCGACGCGGCCGATCGACTGGTGACTCGCGTACACAGATAAGCCCACTCGCGGCCGGTAGGCTGGAGTGTCGATCTTCGACGCCAACAGAAGGAGCGGTTTTCGGTGGCTGAGTACATCTACTCCATGGTTCGTGCCCGCAAGGCGGTGGGTGAGAAGCTCATCCTGGACGACGTCACGATGGCGTTCCTGCCGGGCGCGAAGATCGGCATGGTCGGCCCCAACGGCGCCGGAAAGTCGACGATCCTCAAGATCATGGCCGGGCTCGACACCCCGTCCAACGGTGAGGCCAAGCTCTCGCCGGGGTACTCCGTCGGCATCCTCATGCAGGAGCCGGAGCTCGACGAGTCGAAGACGGTCCTCGAGAACATCCAGGACGGCATCGCCATCAAGGCCAAGGTCGACCGGTTCAACGAGATCTCCGCGCTGATGGCCGATCCGGACGCCGACTTCGACGCGCTCCTCGCGGAGATGGGGACGCTGCAGGAGGAGATCGACGCGGCGGACGGCTGGGACCTCGATTCCCAGCTCGAGCAGGCGATGGACGCCCTCCGCACCCCGCCCGGCGACGCGGCCATCGCTCCGCTCTCCGGTGGTGAGAAGCGCCGTGTGGCGCTGGCCAAGCTGCTGCTGCAGAAGCCCGACCTGCTGCTCCTCGACGAGCCCACCAACCACCTCGACGCGGAGAGCGTGCTCTGGCTCGAGCAGCACCTCCAGTCGTACAAGGGCGCCGTGATCGCCATCACCCACGACCGGTACTTCCTCGACCACGTGGCCGAGTGGATCGCCGAGGTCGACCGCGGACGCCTCATCGGCTACGAGGGCAACTACTCGACGTACTTGGAGAAGAAGGCGGAGCGCCTCGACATCCAGGGCAAGAAGGATGCCAAGCTCGCCAAGCGCCTGAAGGACGAGCTCGACTGGGTCCGCTCCAGCGCGAAGGGCCGTCAGACGAAGTCGAAGGCGCGTCTGGCACGGTACGAGGAGATGGCGGCCGAGGCGGAGCGCACCAGGAAGCTGGACTTCGAGGAGATCCAGATCCCCGCCGGTCCTCGACTCGGCAACGTCGTCATCGAGGCCAAGAACCTCAAGAAGGGCTTCGACGGCCGCTCGCTCATCGACGGCCTGAGCTTCAGCCTCCCGCCGAACGGCATCGTCGGCGTCATCGGCCCGAACGGCGTCGGAAAGACGACCCTGTTCAAGACCATCGTCGGGCTGGAGCCGCTGGACGGCGGCGACCTCAAGATCGGCGAGACCGTCAAGATCAGCTACGTCGACCAGTCGCGGTCGTCGATCGACCCGAACAAGACCCTGTGGGAGGTCGTCTCCGACGGCCTGGACTTCATCACGGTGGGCAAGACCGAGATCCCGTCCCGTGCCTACGTTTCGAAGTTCGGGTTCAAGGGCCCGGACCAGCAGAAGAAGGCCGGCGTGCTCTCCGGTGGTGAGCGCAACCGTCTGAACCTCGCGCTCACCCTCAAGGAGGGTGGCAACCTGCTCCTCCTCGACGAGCCGACCAACGACCTCGACGTCGAGACGCTGAGCTCCCTGGAGAACGCGCTGCTCGAGTTCCCCGGCTGTGCGGTGGTCATCACCCACGACCGGTGGTTCCTCGACCGGATCGCGACGCACATCCTCGCCTACGAGGGCACGGACGAGAAGCCCGACCAGTGGTACTGGTTCGAGGGCAACTTCGAGGCCTACGAGCAGAACAAGATCGAGCGTCTCGGCCCGGATGCGGCGAAGCCCCACCGGTCGACGCACCGCAAGCTCACCCGCGACTGAGGCGGCCATGAGCACCGACTCGCCGGGTTCCCGCCTGCACATCCCGATCCACCTCCGTTGGGGCGATCTGGATGCGTTCAACCACGTCAACAACACCTCGATGCTCAAGCTGCTCGAGGAGGCGCGCGTCCGCGCGTTCTGGCGTGCGGGACCCGGCGAGGAGGCGCCGTCCACCGCCGTCCTCGACTCCGGGATCGAGGAGGGCATCCTGACGCTCATCGCGCGGCAGGAGATCGAGTACCTCGCTCCGGTTCCGTACCAGCGGCGCCCGCTCGAGGTGCAGATGTGGTTCGGGAAGCTCGGCGGGTCCAGCGTCGAGGTCTGCTACGAGGTGCACAACGACCCGGCCGCCGAGCCGCGTGAGCTCTACGCGCGATCCACGGCCATCATCGTGCTCGTCGACGCGGGAACGGGACGGCCGACACGCCTGACAGCGGAGATGCGCGAGGCGTGGGAGCCGTACGTCGGTCCCTCCATCGAGTACGCACACCGCTGAGCGCAGCGTCAGCGATCCTCGGGAACCCGGATCATGATCTCCTGAGCGACGCTCGCCACGAGCGTGCCCTCTCGGGTGTACACGCGCCCCGTGGCCAGACCGCGACCGCCGCGGGCGCTCGGCGACTCCTGCACATAGAGGAGCCACTCGTCCACGCGCGCCGGGCGGTGCCACCACATCGCGTGGTCCAGGCTCGCGACCTTCAGGCCGGGAAGTGACCAGGAGACACCGTGAGCGCGCAGGATCGACTCCTGGATCGTCATGTCGCTGAGGTAGGCCAGGGCGGCCCGGTGCAGCCGCTGGTCGTCGGGGAGCGGGGCGCGCAGTCGCATCCACACCGCCTGCCGGGGGACCCGTTCGTCATCGTTCGGAAGGTAGAGGGGGGAGTCGACGTGCCGGATGTCCGCCGCACGCTCGCTCAGCATGCGTCGCGCACCTCCGGCGAGTCCGGGCACACGGTCCTCATCGGGGGCGAGGTCTTCCGGGACGGGCACACCGGCGGGCATGGGCTCCGCGTGCTCCACCCCGGGGTCGGCATCCTGGAACGAGGCGATCATCGAGAAGATCGGCACGCCGTTCTGGTACGCCTGGGTGCGGCGAGTGGAGAATGAACGTCCGTCGTGGATCCGGTCGACGGCGATGGTGATCCCCTGGCTCGCATCGCCGGGACGGAGGAAGTAGCCGTGCATCGAGTGGACGGCGCGGTCCTCCGGCAGCGTGCGCTCGGCGGCCACGAGGGTCTGCGCGAGCACCTGTCCGCCGTAGATGCGGCCGCTCGGCATCGGGTGCGACGAGCCCGTGAAGATGTCCTCGGTGGTCCGCGCCTGGGTGGCGTCGAGGTCGAGGACGTCGAGAAGACGCTCCACGGTCTGGATGGCGTGCTCGTCGGCGCTCATGTGTTCCCCTCCGCGGCCCGGGGTCGCCGCTCGTTGGTAGTTTAGAACGCGTGACACCTCAGCTCCTGCTCGCCGATCCGGACACGGCGAAGGATGTCCTCACGTTCACGGGCCGCGCGGCCCGGGTGTCCGACGAGGGTGTGCGTCTCCAGGCTCATCAGGGCGTCCTGGCGCTCACCACGGCGGTCCTCGCGCCTCAGGGGCTCTTCGATCAGACGCCGACGATCCTTGCCATGCGCATCGTCCGTGCCGACCCGGAACTCGAGTGCGACCTCGTGATCGACGCCCTGAGGTCGACGGACGACCCGCAGCGCCTCGCTCTGCCGGAGACCGCTCTCTCGCCCGCGTGGGCCGGTGTCGCGCCCCCACGACAGGGGTGGGCGCTGGAGTCGACCCTTCCCGCCTCCGTCATCGCGCAGCGCGCGCAGTGGGGCATCTCCGCGGTCGCGCACGGCGCGGGACCGGGATCCGGCGAAGAGGCGGTGCGTGCGCTCCGCGCGTCGATCTGGGGCGAGCCTGACGACGACTTCGGCGGCCTGCCGCGCGGCGTCGCTTTCGCGGCCGACGCGCTCGGCTTCATCTCCGGCGAAGAGGACGTGCCCGTGACGCGTTCCGGTCGTTGGACGCGGCTCGCGTTCCGCCGCGGCCACGTGCTCGCCCGCGGTCCCGTGGCCTCCGGGCTGACCGGCGTGCGAGCCACCGGCACCCGCGCCTGACGGGACCACGGGACCGGCGGGCAGCTCCGGATCAGCCGAGGGCAGCCGCTGCGAGTCCGGCCTGACGGCCGGAGAACAGGCACCCGCCGAGGAACGTGCCCTCCAGGGCTCGGTAGCCGTGCGCGCCTCCGCCGCCGAAGCCGCTGGCCTCGCCCGCGGCGAAGAGACCGGGAATCGGCGCGCCGCTTCCATCCAGGGCGCGACCGTCGAGATCCGTGTTGATCCCCCCGAGGGACTTCCTGGTGAGCACGTGCAGCTTGACGGCGATCAGCGGCCCGGCGGCGGGGTCCTGGAGCCGATGCGGGGCCGCGGTGCGGATGAGCTTGTCCCCGCGATAGGCCCGCATCGAGCGCAGCATGCCGATCTGCGGGTCCTTGCTGAAGTCGTTGGCCATCTCCCGGTCGCGGGCGACCACCTCGCGGCGCACGGCCTCGATGTCCAGGAGCTCGCCCCCGGGGTGGGCCGCCATCTGCTCCAGCAAGGACTCCAGGTCGTTCTCGACGATGAAGTCCTCGCCCTCGTCGAGGAACGACTGCACGGGTCCGGTCGGCCCTTTCGCGAGGCGGGACTTGAGGAGCAGCGCCACGTCCTTGCCGGTGAGATCCGGGTTCTGCTCGCTGCCGGACAGCGCGAACTCCTTCTCCACGATCTGCCGCGAGGTCACGAACCAGGAGTGGTCGTGGCCCGTCCGCCGCAGGTACTCGAGCGTGCCGAGGGTGTCGAAGCCGGGGAAGAGCGGAACGGGGAGCCGGTGTCCGGTCGCGTCGAGCCACAGCGACGAGGGGCCGGGCAGGATGCGGATGCCGTGCTGCGGCCACACCGGGTCCCAGTTGGTGATGCCTTCCACGTAGTGCCACATCCGGTCGCCGTTGATGAGGCGGGCTCCGGCGGCGGCGCTCACGCTCTGCATCGAGCCGTCGACATAGGCGGGCACGCCGGAGAGCATGTGCGCCGGGGGAGTGCCGAGGCGCGAGGGCCAGGCCGCGCGGACGAGGTCATGGTTTCCGCCGATGCCCCCGGAGGCCACGATCGTCGCCGTCGCGTCGATCTCGAACGCGCCGATCACGTCTCGGGACGAGGGGACGCCCCGGGCGGCACCGTCCGACGCCAGCACGCTCCCGCGGGCACCGGTCACGCGCCCGCCGGTGAGGACGAGTTCCTCGACGCGGTGTCGGGCGAGGACGGTGAGCCGTCCCTCGCGCTCTCCTTGCTCGACGGCGGCCGCGAACGGGGTGACGATCCCCGGCCCGGTGCCCCAGGTGATGTGGAAGCGAGGGACCGAGTTCCCCGGACCGAGGGCGCCGTAGCCGCCCCGCTCGGCCCAGCCGACCACAGGGAAGAAGCCGACGCCGCGGGCGCGGAGCCACGAGCGCTTCTCGCCGGCCGCGAACTGCAGATAGGCCTCTGCCCAGCGCCGGGGCCACTCGTCCTCGGGGCGGTCGAACCCGGCGGTGCCGAACCAGTCCTGGGTCGCGAGCTCGAGCGAGTCGGTGATGCCGAGGCGGCGCTGTTCCGGAGAGTCCACGAGGAACAGCCCGCCGAAGGACCACCACGCCTGCCCGCCCAGGTTCGTCCGCGGTTCCTGGTCCACGATGACGACCCGACGTCCGGCCTCGAGGGCTTCCGCGGCGGCGACGAGACCGGCCAACCCCCAACCGATCACCAGGACGTCTGCGGTCGGGGGTGTGGTCGTCATGGGGTCTCCGTTGATTCCTGACGGGAGCGGGTCTCCAGGGTCGTGCGCCCCTGGGGTGCCGTGCCGATGCCGGACGGCTCGAATGTGTTCACCATGGCATAGGCGGCGCGCTCCAGGTAGTCCCAGAGAGTGGTTTCGTGCAACGGGGACAACTGCGCCTCGTCCACGGCCGTGCGCATATGACGAAGCCAACGATCCCGGGCGTCGGGGTCGACCCGGAAGGGCATGTGACGCATCCGCAGGCGGGGATGGCCGCGGGTCTCGCCGTAGGTGCTCGGGCCGCCCCAGTACTGCTCGAGGAACAGGAGCAGGCGCTCCTCGGCCGGACCGAGGTCATCCTCCGGATACATCGGCTTGAGCACGGGGTCGAGGGCCACTTCGCGATAGAACACCGAGACGATCTTCGCGAACGTCTCGCGCCCGCCGACCTCGTCGTAGAACGTCACTTGTCTGCACTCCCGTCGCCGCCGGTGTTCTTCTTGCGCCGCCAGATGCCGCGATCCGGGATCACGGGCACCCCGGTGACGGCGTTGGGGCGCGTCTTCGGCGGGTTGGCGCCCCGGACGCGGCGCGCACCCTCCAATCCGGTGGGCACGACGTCCGCGAGACGCGGCACGTCGATCTCCTTCTCCAGCAGAGCGGCTCGGAGGCGACGTCGGAGCTCCTGCGCCACGTCATCTCGCGCGTTCGCCCTGGTCTTGATGACGGCGCGCACCACGAGGGCGTCGCCGTCCACCGACTCCAGGCCCCACAGCTCCGGCTTCTCCACGATGCGGGTGCGCCACTTCGGGTCCTTCGCCAGGCCCTGCGCCGTCTCCAGCAGGATGTGCTCGACCTGTTCGAGGTCGGAATCGGGTGCCACACCGATGTCGACGATCGCGCGCGCCCAGCCCTGCGACATGTTCCCGATCCGGGTCACTTCGCCGTTGCGCACGTACCAGAGGGTCCCGTTCACGTCCCGCACCTGGGTCACGCGCACACTGACGTACTCGACGACGCCGCTCGCCAGCCCGAGGTCGACGACGTCGCCGATGCCGATCTGGTCCTCGGCGACGAGGAAGATGCCGTTCAGCACGTCTTTGACGATGTTCTGGGCACCGAAACCGAGGCCGGCACCGACCGCCGCCGTGAGAAGGGTGAGCGATCCGAGGAGAGCATTGTCGATCGCGTTGACGATGAGGATGATCGCGATGATCACGAGCATCACGTTGACGATGTTCTGCAGGATGGTGCCGAGTGTGCGTGTGCGTTGGACCAGTCGCATGTCGGCCAGCGGGGAGCGTTCGAGTGCCTGGGTGTCGTCGACGGCGGCCTTGTTCTTGGCGGTGTCGACGATGCGGTGCACGACCCGCCTGATCACCCGGCGCAGTACGAGCGCGATGAGGACGCAGGCGCCGATGATCAGGGCGATCTGCAGGAGCTTGCCGCCGACCGTGGTCAGCAGCGTGAGCATGTCCTCCACCCATGGGGGGAGCTCGGTCGGCGTCGGCGTGGGGGTCGTCTCAGCGGAAATCAGCATCGTCTCGATGGTACCGAGAGGGCCTCTGCGCCGGCTGGAAGAGCGGCGGCAGAGGCCCGTGTCGGTGTCGGCGGTGGAGGGTCAGTCCTCGGCGTCGCGGGACTGCGCGGCGAGGGCGCGCTCCACGTCCGCGAGGTTCTCCAGCACGAGACGGCGCAGAGCGGGCGGCGCGTCCTGGTGCTCGGAGAGCCAGCCCCGCGTCGCGTCGCGCAGCGCGACGTCGGCGAGAGCGGTGGGAAAGAGCCCGACGATCAGGTACTGCGCGATCTGGTAGGTCCGCGACTCCCACACCGGCAGGAGCATGTCGAAGTACTGCGGCACGAAGGCGCCCAGCACCTCCGCACCCGCCGGGTGGACGAAGCCGAGCGCCGCCGAGCGGACGATCGTGTTCGGGGCGTCGTCGCGCGCGATCAGCGCATCCCAGGCCTCCTGCTTCGCGGCCGCGTCCGGAAGAGCGGCCCGCGCCTGCGCGGCGAACTCCGCACCCTTCGCGGTGTTGTCGGCGGCGAGCGCGGCGTCGATGGCCCCGGCGTCGGTCGCACCGATCGTCGCGAGGCCGACGAGCAGCTGCCAGCTCAGGTCGGCGTCCACGTCGAGCCCGGGGAGAGTCTCCTCACCCGAGCGCAGACGCCCGACGATGCCGGCGTGCTCCGGCGTCACCAGGTTGTTCGCGAAGGCGGTGACGAACTGGAGCTGGCTGTCGCTGCCGGCCTCCGCCGACTCGGCGAGTGCCCAGAGGCCATCCGCCACCTTCAGCCGTGCCGCTTCGCGCTCCGCCGGGGCGACGTACAGGGTCGCGGCCGTGCGCAGCTGCGCGAGGGTGGTGCGGACCGTGGTGGACTCGGTCTCCCGGCCGATGTTGCCGAGAACGAGGTCGATGTAGTCGGACGCCGCCGTCTCCGCGTCGCGGGTCTGGTCCCAGGCTGCTCCCCAGACGAGCGAGCGGGCGAGGGGATCGTGGATGTCGGCGAGGTGGGCGATCGCGGTCGCGAGCGACTTCTCGTCGAGACGGATCTTCGCGTACGCGAGGTCGTCGTCGTTGAGGAGGATGAGGTCGGGACGGTCGAGGCCCTGGAGCTCGGGGACCTCGGTGCGGTCGCCGTCCACGTCGACCTCGATGTGATGGGTGCGCGTGAGCGCGTCGTCCTGCAGCGAGTAGAAGCCGATGCCGAGACGGTGCGGACGGATGGTCGGGTAGTCGGCCGGAGCCGTCTGGGTGATGGCGAAGCGCGAGATCCTGCCGTTGTCGTCCTCGGCCACGACGGGCTCCAGGGTGTTCACACCGGCCGTCTCCAGCCACTTCTTCGACCAGGTGCCGAGATCGCGGCCGCTCGTGGCCTCCAGCTCCGTCAGGAGGTCGCTGAGCTCGGTGTTGCCCCAGGAGTGCTTCTGGAAGTACTGCGAGACACCGGCGAAGAACGCCTCGATGCCGACCCACGCGGCGAGCTGCTTGAGGACCGAGCCGCCCTTGGCGTAGGTGATGCCGTCGAAGTTGACCTGCACGTCCTCGAGGTCGTTGATCTCGGCGACGATCGGGTGCGTGGAGGGGAGCTGGTCCTGGCGGTAGGCCCAGGTCTTCTCCATCGCGTTGAAGGTGGTCCAGGCCTCGGTCCACTCGGTCGCCTCGGCCGTCGCGATGGTGGACGCCCACTCCGCGAACGACTCGTTGAGCCAGAGGTCGTTCCACCACTTCATGGTGACGAGATCGCCGAACCACATGTGGGCGAGCTCGTGCAGGATCGTCACGACGCGACGCTCCTTGACGGCGTCGGTGACCTTGCTGCGGAAGACATACGTCTCGGTGAACGTCACCGCTCCCGCGTTCTCCATCGCGCCGGCGTTGAACTCGGGCACGAAGAGCTGGTCGTACTTGGCGAACGGGTACGGCACGCCGAACTTCGACTCGAAGTAGGCGAAGCCCTCACGGGTCTTGTCGAAGATGTAGTCGGCGTCCAGGTGCTGCCAGAGGCTCTTGCGTCCGTAGACGCCGAGCGGGATCACGCGGCCCGATGCGCTGGTGAGCTCCGAGAAGGTGGCCTCGTACGGTCCGGCGACGAGGGCCGTGATGTAGGAGGAGATCCGGGGCGTGGGCTCGAAGCCCCAGGTGGCCGAGACCCCGTCGTCGTGGACGATGGGCTCCGGGGTGGGGGAGTTGGAGACGACCTTCCACTCCGCGGGGGCGGTCACCGTGAACTGGAAGGTGGCCTTGAGATCGGGCTGCTCGAAGACGGCGAACACGCGACGGGAGTCGGGCACCTCGAACTGCGAGTAGAGGTACACCTCGCCGTCCACAGGGTCGACGAAGCGGTGCAGGCCCTCGCCGGTGTTGGTGTACAGACAGTCGGCGTCGACGACGAGGACGTTCTCCTCCTGCAGCCCGGCGAGTGCGATCCGGGAGTCGGCGAAGACCTCGCGGGGGTCGAGCTGCTCTCCGTTGAGCGAGATCTCGCGCACGTCGCGGGCGATGAGGTCGATGAAGGTGAAGCTGTCGGGGGACGCGGAGAAGCGCACGACGCTCCGAGAGCCGAAGACCTCGGCGCCCTTGGTCAGATCGAGGGCGACCTCATAGGAGTGCGTGTCGACGACGTCGCGGCGCTCCTGCGCTTCGATTCGGGTGAGGTTCTCTCCAGGCAAAGCTGTACTCCCAGGGGTGAGGGGATGTAACCGGGGGTCGGCGCAGTTGGCGCCGACGGCAACCATGACAGCCTACGCCAGAGCGACGCGCGCGCCGTCGATCCTCACGAACCGGGGATAGTCACGGTCGTGCGGACGCTCGTCGTCCGCGGAGGTGGGAAGATGGAGGGGTGACCGCGATCGAGCCGAATGTCGTTCCCTTTGCCTCGCCCGCCGCTGCCGGCGGCGACCCCTATGTGACCACGCCCGTCGCCTACGACGCCATCCTCTTGGCGAGCTTCGGCGGCCCGGAGGGCCAGGAGGACGTGATCCCCTTCCTCCGGAACGTGACGCGTGGTCGGGGCATCCCGGACGAGCGGCTGGAGGAGGTCGCGCACCACTACCGTCACTTCGGCGGCGTGAGCCCGATCAACGGCCAGAACCGCGTGCTCAAGGAGGCGCTGGAGAAGGCGCTCGTGGCCCGGGGGATCGACCTCCCGGTGTACTGGGGCAACCGCAACTGGGGTCCGTACCTCGAGGACGTGCTCCCCGAGGCGTCCGCCAACGGCCACACCACCCTCCTCGCCTTCGCAACGAGCGCGTACAGTTCGTTCTCCAGTTGCCGCCAGTACCGCGAGGACTTCGCCCGCGTGCTGACCGACACCGGCCTCGGCGAGACGGTCACCATCGACAAGATCCGCCCCTTCTACGACCACCCCGGCTTCGTCGAGGCCTTCGAGGCGGGCGTGCGGGAGTCGGTGCAGGGCTACCTCGACCAGGGCTTCGCGCCGACCGAGATCCAGGTCCTCTTCTCCACGCACAGCATCCCGACCGCCGACGCCGAGCGCTCCGGCGCCCGCGACATCGACTGGGGCGAGGGCGGGGCCTACGCCGCCCAGCACCTCGCCGTGTCGGAATGGACGATGGAGCAGGTGCGGGCCGCCGTCCCGGGAGCCGCCGACGTGCCCTGGGAGCTGGTCTACCAGTCTCGTTCCGGCCCCGCGTCGCAGCCCTGGCTGGAGCCCGACGTCTGCGACGTGATCGCGGAGCTCCCGGCGCGCGGTCGCAAGGCGGTCATCGTGGTCCCCGTCGGCTTCATGAGCGACCACATGGAGGTCCTCTGGGATCTCGACACCGAGGCCGCCGAGGCCGCGGAGGAGGCGGGCCTCGCCTTCGTCCGCACGCCGACGCCCGGTGTCCGCGAGGCTTTCGTCGAGGGCATCGTCGACCTCATCGAGGAGCGCCTGCAGGGTCGCCCGAACGCGGAGCGTCCGCACGTCACTGATCTGCCCGGTGCGTTCGACGTCTGCCGTCCCGGGTGCTGCGAGAACGTGCGCGCGGGGTTCAAGCCCGCGGCTGCCGGCATCGCCCCCTGAGTCGCGGACGGAGCGGATCCTAGGATGGAGAACATGCGCATCCACATCGCCACCGATCACGCCGGACTCGAGTTCTCGACCCGGCTGCAGGAGCATCTCCGCGCCGCGGGGCACGAGGTGATCGACCACGGTCCGGTGGAGTACGACGCGCTCGACGACTACCCGGCCTTCTGCATCCGGGCGGCGCAGGCCGTCGTCGTCGATCAGGCGACAGGGGTGCCGGCGCTCGGGGTCGTCTTCGGGGGCTCGGGCAACGGCGAGCAGATCGCCGCGAACAAGGTCGCCGGGGTCCGCGCAGCGCTCGTCTGGAACCTCTCCACGGCCGAGCTCGCGCGGGAGCACAACGACGCGAACGTCATCTCCATCGGAGCTCGTCAGCACACCTACGACGAGGTCACGGCGTTCATCGACCGGTTCATCGCCACGCCGTTCTCCGGCGACGAGCGGCACGTCCGGCGCATCGGACAGATCGCCGACTTCGAGCGCGACGGCTCGCTCCTCCCGGACCCCCGAGCCTGACATGCCCGAGGGACATTCCGTCCACCGCATCGCGCGGCAGTTCGATCGCAACTTCGTCGGCAAGACGATGAGCGCCTCCAGCCCGCAGGGACGCTTCGCCGAGGGCGCCGCGGTGCTCGACGGACGCCAGGCCGTGAGCGTGCAGGCCGTGGGCAAGCAGATGTTCCTCGAGGCGGAGGGTGACCTCTGGCTGCGCGTGCATCTCGGTCTCTACGGTGCCTGGGATTTCGCGGGGGAGATCCTCGTCGACCCCACCATCGCGTCGGCCAACGGCAGGATGGGCCAGACCAATCAGCGCGGCACCACTCTCGACGAGGCGATCCTCGACGACGCGGGGGAGAACTCCCTCGCATCGATCGGGGCGCCGCGGCGCGCCAGGGTCCACGTGCGGATGTCCGAGCAGACCAAGGGGCTGACCGACGAGGTCGACGAATGGCCGCCGCCCGTGGTGGGTCAGGTGCGGCTGCGCCTCATGACCGACATCACGGTGGCCGACCTGCGCGGTCCCACCGCCTGCGTGTTGCAGACTCCCGAGGAGATGCTGGCGACGGTGGCCAAGCTCGGTCCCGATCCGCTCGTCGGCGATCCGGCGGAGAACGAGGAGCGGTTCGTCCGCGCCGTGCGGAAGAAGCCGACCCCGATCGCGCTGCTGCTGATGGACCAGGCGGTCGTCAGCGGCATCGGCAACGTGTACCGCGCCGAGATGCTCTACCGGCAGCGGCTGAACCCGCACACGCCCGGCCGCGACGTCCCGGAGGATGTCGTCAGGGCGCTCTGGCATGACTGGGTGCGATTGCTGGCCATCGGCGTGGAGACGGGTCAGATGATGACCATGGACGGGCTGTCCCCCGAGCAGTACCGCGCCGCGATGGCGAGCCGCGACGATCGTCACTGGGTCTACCACCGGGCCGGCCTGCCGTGCCGGGTCTGCGGGACCGAGATCGCGCTGGAGGAGATCGGCGCCCGCAAGCTGTACTGGTGCCCGCGCTGTCAGGCCTGAGGGCGGGATCCCCGGGGCTCCCGCCGCTCTAGGCTGGGATCCATGCGACAGAATCCGAGCTTCACGCTCGCCGATGTGGCCGAGATCCGCCGCGTCATCGACGCCAACCCGTGGGCGACGGTGGTGAGTGCGCCTGAGGACGGTCTGGTCGCCTCGCACTATGCCGTCCTCCTCGACGACGACCGCGATGATCTGACGGTCGTGGGGCACGTGGGCCGCCCGGACGACGCCATCCACGGCCTGGGGGAGCGGGAGATCCTGCTCGCCTTCCAGGGGCCGCACGGGTACGTCTCCCCGGGCTGGTACGGCGACGTTCCCGCGGTCCCGACCTGGAACTACACCGCGGTGCACCTGTCGGGCGTTCCCGAGATCCTCAGCACCGCGGAGAACCTCCGTGTGCTCGATGCCCTGGTCGCGCGGTTCGAGTCGCGGCTGCCCGACCCGCGCCTGATGTGGGAGCGTCCGAACGACGCGGCCTTCATCGAAAGACTCGAATCCGGAACGGTCGGCTTCCGCCTCACCCCGACGAAGGTCGTCGCCAAGCGGAAGCTGAGCCAGAACAAGCCCGCGGAGACCATCGAGGCGGTGATCGCGGCGCTGCATGCCGAAGGGCCGTATGCGAACGCCGCCCTCGCCGCGGAGATGCGTCGTGCACAGGACGCACGGACGGGTGGAAGGGCGTGAGCGCCCTCGGAGTCGAGGTCGGAACGGTCCGTGCCGTCCGCCCCGTCGGTCCGGGGCGGGAGTTCCTGCTGGATGATGAGCCGGTCGACCTCCACCTCGCCGACGGACGCATCGTCGACATCGCGCCGACCGGGGCCCTGCCGGCGCGCGGCGAGGTCATCGAGGCCGACGGTGCCTGGGCGGTGCCGGGGCTCTGGGACAACCATGTGCACACTGTGCAGTGGGCCCTCGCCGCGGAGCGCGTGCCGCTCGGCGCGGCGGACTCGGCCGCCGGGGCCGCGAGGTTGATGCGCGACGCGCCCGTGCTGCCGGACGGCCGACGGATCGGCACGGGGTTCCGGGACGCGCTGTGGCCGGATCGGCCATCCGTGGCCGCGCTCGATGCCGAGACGGGCGTCGTGCCCACCTACCTGATCAATGCGGACGTGCACAGCGTCTGGCTGAACTCGGCGGCCCTGGCGCGCGAAGGCTTCCGCGGAGACGACGGTCTGCTCCGCGAGGAGGACGCGTTCGAGATCTCCCGGCGGCTCAATGCCGTCGATCCTGCCCACAGCGATGAGGCGGTCATCCGCGCGGGGGCGGCCGCCGCGGCACGGGGCGTGACCGGTCTGGTCGACTTCGACATGGCGTGGAACGCCGATGCCTGGCCGCGACGGATCCTCGCGGGCTTCGCCGCGCACCGTGTCGAGTTCGCGTTCTACCCGGCGGATCTCGATCGGGCGATCGCCGCGGGCCTCCGCACGGGGGAGCGCCTTGCGGTGACGGATCCGACCGGGCTTGTCGGGTCCCTCGTGCGGGTCGGGTCGTTGAAGGTGATCAGCGACGGCTCGCTCGGCACCCGTACGGCGGCGTGCTCACACTCCTACCCCGGCGACCCCGCGAACTTCGGGGTGCTGACGGTGCCTCCGGACGAGCTCACGGCGCTGCTGACCACTGCGGCGGGAGCGGGGATCGAGGTCGCCGTGCACGCGATCGGCGATCGCGCCGTGACGGCGGCCCTCGACGCGTTCGGCGCTTCCGGTGCCACGGGGTCGATGGAGCACGCGCAACTGGTGCGGCACGCCGACCTCGCCCGATTCGGCCGGCTCGGGGTGCGCGCGAGCGTCCAACCCCAGCATGCGGTGGACGACCGCGACCTCGTCGAGCACCACTGGGCGGAGCAGACCGCGATCGGCTACCCGCTCGCCTCGCTGTTGTCGGCGGGTGCGGAGGTGCGCTTCGGCTCCGATGCGCCGGTCGCGCCGCTCGACCCCTGGCATGCGATCGCCGCGGCGGTCTGGCGGACCGACGACGACCGGGCCGCCTGGCATCCGGAGGAGCGGGTGACGCTGGATCAGGCCCTCGAAGCGAGTGTCCGCACGTCGCTCCGTCCCGGTCAGAGCGCAGACATCGTGCTCCTCGGGAGTGATCCTCGCACCGCTGACGCGGCGGGGCTCCGGACGATGCCCGTCACCACCACGCTGCTCGGCGGTCGCCTCACGCACCTCGCCTGAGGCAGCGCGCACACGACGAAGGGCGGCCCCGTAGGGAGCCGCCCTTCGTCGTGTGCGCGGTGTCAGGCCGCGATGTGCGACACGAGGAACCAGCGGTCCTTCTCCAGCCCGCGCTGGATCTCGATCGCCACGTCCTGGCTCGTGAGGTCGACCTCGTCGAGGCCCTCCACGGCCGCCTTCACATCGACGAGGATCGCGTCGATGTCGGCGATCACGGCGCGGATCAGATCGTCCGACTGCGCGAAGCCGGCCGGAACGCCGGTGGCGCCTGCCTTCTCGGCGACGGCGTTCACGCGCGCGTCGATCGGAAGGCCCAGAGCGACGATGCGCTCGGCGGCGGTGTCGGCGAAGTCTCCGGCGTGGGCGACGATCGTGTCGAGCAGCTCGTGCACGCCGACGAAGTTGGCGCCGCGGACGTGCCAGTGCGCCTGCTTGCCGTTGACGGTCAGCGCCTGGAGGCCGAGGACGACGGGGGAGAGGAACTGCGCCGCACCGGCGGCCACAGTCGGGTCGATGGCGGTGGTGGAAACGGTCTGGGCCTTGCTCATCTTCTTGCTCCTCCGAATGAAGTTCTCTGTCTGACGAGTACAACGTTACTCAGGCTCAGGCATTCCGCAAGGAAGCTGAGGCTCCACTCACTTCCGCGTGATTCCGGGGGAGTGAGGGTAGTCTCGCCTCATGAGCATCGCTGCCGGAGCCTCCGTCCTCGCCCTCCCGGATCGCACCCCCGAGCTCGACGACACCGCCTTCGTCGCTGACGGCGCGCGCATCGTCGGCGCGGTGTCTCTCGGAGCCGGTGCCAGCATCTGGTACAACGCGGTGCTCCGCGGTGACTCCTCGCCGATCGTCATCGGACCGGGCAGCAACGTGCAGGACAACGTGTCGATCCACGTCGACGCCGGGCATCCCGTCCTCGTCGGGTCACGGGTGTCGATCGGGCACAACGCTGTCGTGCACGGCTGCACGATCGGTGACGGCTCTCTCATCGGGATGGGGGCCGTCGTCCTCAGCGGCGCCGTGATCGGAGAGGGCTGCCTGATCGCCGGCGGTGCCGTCGTGCTGGGTGGGACCGAGGTGCCGCCGGGTTCCCTCGTGGCAGGCGTGCCGGCGAAGGTGCGCAGGGCGCTCTCCGACGACGAACGCGCCGCGCTGCTGGCGAATGCCGCGATCTACCTGGAACACGTGGCCACGCACACGCAGGCGAGCGAGGCGTGAGACCTCCCCCCGCTAGGCTGGGCGGTACGGGGCGGTGGCCAAGCTGGTTAAGGCAGTGGGCTCATAACCCAACGATCGTCGGTTCAAGTCCGACCCGCCCTACTCCCTGGCCTCGTCTGTCGTAATCGTCGCGGCGCTCTCCTGTCTCTTCTCTGGAGGTCTCGACGCCCGTCAGCCTCCGGATCGGAGCAGGAGCCATGTCGACCACGAGTGTGCCGAACGCGGGGACGCGTCGTCGGATCGAGGATGTGGGGCAGTTCGCGTTGCGTCTCGCGATCGCGGCGAGTTTCGCCCTCGCCGTCGCCGACCGTTTCGGCGTCCTCGGCGGCCCGGGGGCAGATGGTGTGTCGTGGGGCTCGTGGACGATCTTCCGTGCGTACACCGCGCAGCTCGTCCCTGTCCCCGTCGACGTGGTGGTGGACACGGCGGCCGTGCTGGCGACGGCTCTGGAGACCATCCTCGCCCTGCTTCTGGCCGTCGGGCTGTGGACCCGGATCGCGGCGGGAGTCGCTGCGCTGCTCACGGCGACGTTCGGGGTGACGATGCTCGTCTTCCTCGGACCGCTTGCGCCGTTCCGGTACCCGGTCTTCGTCTTCACAGCCGCCGCGATCCTGCTCGCGGGGCTGAAGCGCTACCGGTGGAGCATCGATGCGCTGCGAAAGGAGGTGCCGGGAGCGGGGAGAGACAACGATGCCCCCGGCACCAGGTAGACGGCGAATGCCTCTACAGACGGACGGACGCGTCGGAAGGGGAAGCGATCCGTCACGGGAGAGATGACGAGGTGACCGTTTCATGACGCCGTTTTCCGCAGGATCACGGCATATTGCGTGTGCCGCGAGAAACCCGTTCGGCCGAACCGCGTAACAGAACGCGCCGTTCTGCATCCCTTCCTGGGGACATCACTCGCGCGGAAGAAGCCAAATGCGCGAGTTCATCGATCATCTGGGGAGTCGAAAGTGCCAGTCATTCAGCATGCAATCAGATCGGGCGCGCGGGGAACGCGCCTGACGACGTTCGTGGGTGCTCTGCTCGCGATCTGTCTGGCGGCCCTGGCGGCCGTCATCGCGACGCCGGCCACGGCCCGCGCTGCGGAGGTGGCGGGGATCACCTCGTTGACCATCACCGAACCCACCGACCAGATTAAGGTCTGGGACCGGATCGCGTTCGAAGCGACCTGGGCAGTGCCGGACACGGCGACCGCGGGGGACACGTTCCGCCTCGCCTTTCCGACGAGCCCGAGCCTGACCGGGGTGCGGGATTCCTTCGCCCTGACGGCTCCGGATGGCCAGACCATCGGAATGTGCGAGGTGTCGACCGGTGAGCTCGTGTGCACGCTCACGGACTACGTCGACAGCCACACCGACGTCAGCGGCACACTGCACTTCCGTGCCAGGGCCGACGAGGAGACCACACTGACGGAGATCCCGTTCACCACGGGCGGCGGAACCGTCGTCCCGGTCGACGTCCCGGGCGGGATCGGACCGGTCCCGGAGTTCCCGGCGCCGACGACCCCGACCAAGTGGGGCGACGTGACGCTCGACGGTCGGAACATCGCGTGGGGCGTGAACATCCCGTCCTCCGCGCTGGCCGGGGAGGCTCCGACGCTCACCGACACGTTCACGGCCGGCCTCGTGCTCGATCCCGCGTCCGTCACCGTGGCGTACGTGCTCGCGAAGGACTGGGCGGGAGGCAAGTACACCGTGTCGACGGGGCTACAGTCGGGCAGCGATTTCACCGTCACGGAGGTCAGCTCCGAGTCGTTCACGGTGACGGTGAACGCGCCGATCGTCGCCGACGCGATCTACGTGCTCCGCTACAAGACGGCTCTGCCCACCGACGTCCGTCCCGGTGATGCGTTCCACAACACCGTGACCGGTTCCCGCTGGGTCACCGAGAGCACACCGGTCATCTACTCCCAGGGCGGGGGCGATGGCGAAGGGGTGCTCCCGGTCGGCGGATTCACCGTGACCAAGGAGGTCAGCGGTGCCGGCGCGGCTCTGGTGCCCGACGACCGCGAGTTCCGGGTGGCCTACTCCTATCAGCGTGCCGGACAGACGGTGGAGGGCGAGCTCGCCCTGCGGTCCGGCCAGACCGATGGCCTGAAGGATCTGCCGGTGGGCACGGTCGTCACCCTATCTGAGGTCACGCCGGCGGACGTCGACGGCGTGACCTGGCAGGCGCCGGTCTTCTCCGGCACCGGTGTGGCGATCACCGATGGCGGCGCGACCGTCACCATCGCACGGGGGGCGACGGTCGCGGTGACGCTCACCAACCCGACGACGGTCACGCCGCCGCCGGTCGGGGGCTTCACGGTGACCAAGAACGTCACGGGCCCGGGGACGTCGCTGGTCCCTGCGGACCAGACGTTCACGGTGGAGTACTCGTACGAGCTCGCGGGACAGCCCGTCACCGGTGAACTCGCGCTCCGCGCTGGGAAGAGCGACGGACTCGCGGATCTGCCGGCGGGAACGGTCGTCACGCTCCGCGAGAAGGCGCCGAGCTCCGTGGAGGGCGTCACGTGGAAGAGCCCGCGCTTCACCGGCGCGGGAGTCGACGTCGGCGACGGCGGTGCCACGCTCACGATCTCCGAAGACGCGACGGTCGCGGTCGTGCTCACCAACGGGACCGCGGTCACTCCTCCGCCCACGCCGGGCGGTGAGCTCGCCCTGACCGGGGCCGAGGGGCCGACCGGCCCGATCCTCCTGGGAGCGCTGCTGCTGCTCGCCGGAGTCGTGGCGCTCGGCGTCCGTCACCGGGTCTCGGGTTCGCGCACCGGCGACTGAGGGCCGGGAGGGGCCACGCCGATCGATCACGCAACGACTTCACCGTCGTCGCGTGATCGATCGCGCCGTTCAGCGTCCTGTCGTCGTCGAGGGGCTCTCCCTCGACGACGACGTCGACGCCGCAGCGCGTCGGAGAAAGGCACCTCTCATGACCAAGACGCTCCTCGCCCGTACCTCGGCCACCCTCGGCGTGGCCGCCGCTCTCTCGCTCGGCGGGGCGGTGCTCGCTTCCGCCGCTCACGCCGAGTCGACGCCCGCGGATCCGACGGCGTCGAGTACGCAGAGCACGGGCGTTCTCACGCAGCGCGTCGGGGCGGCGTGTCTCTTCTTCCAGTACACGTTCAACATGAGTCCGACCGATCCCCAGGTGGGGGACACCGTGACGTACACCATGCAGTTCCTCAACAACGGCGAGGTCGACTCGACGAAGAGCGCGCTCACGTTCCGCCTGGACGGCCTCCTCGACGACTCGACCTGGGCAGCGTCGGCCCTGGAGGCGACCTCCGGTCGCGCTTCCGTCGCGGGGAATGCCGTCACGTGGAACGGGCCGCTCGATGCCGGAGACAGCGTCGTGCTGCGCTTCACCGGCGTGTGGACCGGCGACGGCGATGGGCTCGCGTTCCCGCGGGTCGAGTCGTACGGCTACGTGAGGTGAAGGGCGGCCGCGCGCCGCGGCCTCGTTTTCCACGGTATCCGCGGCGGCGTGGCGCGCTCGTCGTCGAGAGGCTGAACGGACACCGACCGAAAGGCAGTCATGCAGCTCTCCACGGACTCCGAAGTCATCGTCCGCGCCACCGCCGGCGTCGTCGCCGCACACGCCGACGAGATCACCGCCCTGTTCTACCGGCGGATGTTCGAGGCCCATCCTGAGCTGTTGAACGTCTTCAACCGCGCGCATCAGGTCCAAGGCGATCAACCCAAGGCGCTGGCGGCGTCCGTCGTGGCGTTCGCGGTGCACCTCATCGATCCGGACGCGCCGGACTTCTCCCCGGTGATGCGACGCATCGCCCACCGCCACGTCTCCTTGGGTATCTCGGCGCGCCAGTACACGATCGTGGGCCGCTATCTCCTGGCCGCGGTCGATGACGTACTCGGCGACGCGATCACGCCGGCAGTGCATGCGGCGTGGGACGAGGTGTACTGGCTCTTCGGCTGCTCCCTCATCGCCGAGGAGGCGCGGCTCTACGCGGACGCCGGCACGGACCCGGACCACCCGTGGCGACCGCACCGGGTCGTCGACCGCGTGGAGGAGGCTCGCGACGTCATCTCCCTCATCCTGGAGCCGGTGGACGGTCGCCGAGCGCCCCATCGCATCGGGCAGTACGTGGCCGTCGCCGTCGACCTCCCTGACGGCACGCGCCAGCCCCGGCAGTACACGATCTCCTCGTCGACGCCGGAGGCGGCACTGCGCGTCACCGTGAAGCGCGTGCGCGGCGCGGACGGCGCACCGGACGGGCAGGTGTCGACCTGGCTGCACGAGAACGCCCACGTCGGAACGGTGCTCGACGTCTCCCAGCCTGCCGGGGACCTGCTTCTCGATGACTCCGATGACGCGCTGGTCCTCATCTCGGCGGGAATCGGCATCACGCCCGTCGCAGCGATGGTGGGCGACCTCGCGCGACGGCGTCCCGAGCGGTCGGTGCGCCTGTTCCACGTGGACCGCGAGCCGGAGACCCACGCCCTCGTCTCGGACGTGCGCGCCCACGCGCAGCGGTTGAACGACGTCCGCACCCTGACCTGGTACACCGAGGGCGCAGCGGAGGGGCCGGCGGTGCGTTCCGGCCGGATGGATCTCGCCGGCATCGACCTCCCGCCGACGGCGCGCGTGTTCCTGTGCGGGCCGCTGCCGTTCATGCAGGCGATCCGAAGCGCTCTGACGGCACGCGGCATCGCGCCGGAGCGCATCGAGTACGAGGTCTTCGGTCCGGACCTCTGGGCTCGTCAGCCGAAGTCCGGCGCTGCGTGAGCGCGCGCCGAAAGCCCTGAGCGCGGCCGTGTCAAGCCCCTCCTCGAGGCCGTTGCGAACTGACATGCTCCCCGAGAGCGGCACCGCGCCGCGGGAACGGGAGAGACTATGAGCATCGGCAGCGGAATCGCGCTCTTCGTCATCGGAGCGATCCTCGTGTTCGCGATCAATGTCGACGTGCCGTGGGTCGACCTGGACATGGTCGGCTACATCCTCATGGGTGCCGGCGTGATCATCTTCCTCATCGGCATCGTGCTTCTCGCGCGTCGGCGTCGCACGGAGACGGTGTCGCGCACGTACGTCGACCCGGCGACGGGCGAGCCCACGACCCGGCGTTCCGTCAGCTCGAGCTCCGACGACGGGCTCTGAGCGCACGCACACGGGAAGGAGAAGGGCCGCGGGAGAACCCGCGGCCCTTCTTGTCAGGCGACGTCCGCGCCTTCGAGATGCTCCTCGACGAGGGTGATGCCTCCGCTCGAGTTCGCGGAGTGCGCGAGTTCCTCGATCCAGCGCCGGCTCAGCTCGGGTGTCTCGGTCTCCTCGAAGACGAAACGGAGGGGGATGGAGGGGTGCAGCCAGAGTGTGGAGCGCCCGGGGGCATCGCCCTCGGGGTGGCGCCAGGAGAGCGTGAAGCTCTCGTTCCGGCGCAGCTTCGTGGCGATGACCACCTTGAGGTGGGCGAGCGCACGGTCCTCGATCTGGATCGGCGTCTGGGTGTCGCCGTAATACAGGCTGCCCATGGTCAGCCGACCTTCGCGGCGGGGGCTGCGGGAATGTTCATGGCGCTCCTTGGGAACGTGGGGGGAAGACGGCAGACCGCTCCCGGGGATACTTGGACTCTAGCCAATTTGCGCACGACATCGTGCGCATCAGGGCGACGCGCCGTCTGCTGCGAACAGAGTATGCGCGCGGTGTCAGTCTCCCGTCACATGGCGGTGAGAACGGGCGGATTCCCGTACGCTTCGCGATAGGCCACGGCGAACCGGGAGACGTTGCTGAACCCCCACCGGCGCGCGATCGCGGACACCGATGCGCCCTTGCCGTGTCGCAGATCGCGGTGCGCGCCGTCGAGCCGGGCGCGCCGCAGGGCCTCGTTCGGTGTCATGTCGAGCGCGCGGCGGAACGCGTACTGCAGGCCTCGGGTGGACATGAAAGCCGCCGCCGCGACGTCGTCCACCGTGATGGGCAGGTGTGCGTTGTCCTCGATGAACGCGAGGGCGCGACGCACCGAGGCCGGCGCCGCGGAGCGTTGGGCCGGACGGTGCAGCGACTCGCTGAAGGTGGTGGGGAACGCCGACATGGTCAGCAGCAGGGCGTGGCGCTCGAGCTCGGCGGCGATGAGGGGGTCGGCGCCATCCGGACCGAACGAGCCGTCGATGTAGGAGAACATCCGCTCCCACCGTGCCCCGTCCTCCCGCGTGTGCGGAGCGAGTCCGGTGGCGCGGAGCTCGAGGCGGTCGTCGCCGGTGATCTGCCTGATCGAGTCACGCGCCGCCGCGCGATCGAACACGAGAGCACGGACGCGGGCGACCTGGTTCCACTTCGCCTCGACCCGGACGCCGTCCGTGAGCCACGGCTGACCGGCGTCGAGTCCTTGCCGGCCCGACCAGATCCGGGCGTCGGCGGCATCGACGCGACACACCAGCAGCTGATCCTCCGGCTCGGCGCGGGAGTGCACCTGGGCCGCGAGCTGGTAGCGGACGAGCGACATGGACGCCGCCTCCACCGAGCGCCAGTCGAAGCGGAACCGGCGGGGGTCCACGTCCTGGAGGGTCGCCGAGGGCACGAACTGCTGCCAGGTGGACTCCACCTGCTCGATGTCCGTGGATGTGAACTGCACCGACACTCCTTGCTGCGCCTCGTCCTGGGTGGCCGGGGCTTCTTGGACACTAACCCACGCCACTGACAAGACGGTGGGGACGCCCCGGGGGTATCCGTCGGGAAGGCGGGAGTGCAGAGGCCTCGTAGACTCGGACCATGAGTGTGCCTTCCCCGTATGCGGAGCGATTGAGCCGGATTCCGGTGCAGCGCCAGGAGGTGGAGGTGCGCGGGGGAACGACGGCGTACTGGGTCTACGGTCCGGACGACGCCGAGACGACCGTCATCGCGGTTCACGGCTTCCGAGGCGAGCACCACGGCCTCGAGTCGGTCCTCGCCTTCCTTCCGGAGCTCCGCGTGCTCGCGCCTGATCTGCCCGGGTTCGGGGAGTCCGCACCGCTGCCCGGTCGTCGCCACGACCTGCAGGAGTACGCGGGGTGGGTGACCGACTTCGCCGCGGCCACAGCGCCGGGGGCGGTCATCCTCGGCCATTCCTTCGGCTCCATCGTGGCCGCCGCCGCCGTGGCCGGAGGGCTCGAGACGCCGCGGCTGATCCTCGTGAACCCCATCGGCGCACCGGCGCTGGAGGGTCCGAAGGGCGTCATGACCCGACTCGCAGTGCTGTACTACGCGCTCGGCGCCAAGCTCCCGCCGCGGATCGGGACCGCGCTGCTGCGGAATCGGGTGATCGTCCGCGTGATGAGCATGACCATGGCGAAGACGCGGGACCCCGAGTTGCGGCGCTTCATCCACGACCAGCACGACACTTACTTCTCGCGGTTCTCCGATCGCGACGTGCTGCACGACGCCTTCGTCGCGAGCGTCTCGCACGACGTCAGGGAGTTCGCCCCCGCGATCGACGTGCCCACGCTCCTCATCGCCGCACAGCGCGACGACATCACCCCGATCGAGGCGGAACGGAAGCTGGTGACGCTCTTCCCCGACGCGTCTCTCGTCGAGATCGCCCAGGTGGGTCACCTGATCCACTATGAGACGCCGTCGGAAGCGGCCGGCGCGATCCGTCGGTTCCTCAGGATTCCCGTCGCGCGAGGCCGATGAGCCCGGCCACTCGGAACGGGATCACCTCACCCATGGCGAGCGAGGTCTCGGTCCGCTCCACACCCTCGATCGAGAGGATCCGGGCGTCCGTGTCGAACAGATGACGGGCGTCGCGGCACGCCACGCGCGCCAGCAGGTCGATGGAGCCGCTCAGACCGTGTGCCTGGACGACCTCCGGGATGCGCGCCAGCTCGTTGATGATGCGGGGGAGCTCGGTCTGGCGGACGCCGATGCTGACGAACGCCTGCAGCGGGAACCCGAGGACGTCGGGGGAGAAGGCGCGCTCGTAGGAGAGGAAGACGCCGCTCTGCTCCAGTCGGGCCATCCGCGCCTGGATGGTGTTGCGCGACAGGCTCATGCGCTCGGCGAGAGCGACGATCGTCACGCGCGGGTCGTCGGCGAGGGCCGCGAGAAGCTCCAGGTCGATCCGGTCCAGTCCAGGCATAGTGCCAAACCCTAGCAGCACGGCATCGGAGAAAAATGAGCAACATGCTCAATCGGCGTTGAGTTGCTTGAGCGAGGTGTTGACCGGACGTACCCTCAGACCATGCCGGTGATGACGCCGGCTCCATTGTGCGTCGCCCCACGAGGGCCGCCAGGGACGAGGAGGACGATGATGTCGCCGCAGACCACCCCCATCGCGGACACCGCCCAGGATCTCGAGCTGTCGGAGCGGATCCTCGCTCCGGACGGGACCCGCGTCGCGAACGCCCGCCTCGACCCGTTCGTCGCCGATGTCGACGCCGCGCAGCTGCGCGCCCTGCATCGCGACATGGTCATCCTCCGCCGGATCGACGCCGAAGGTGTCGCCCTGCAGCGCCAGGGGCAGCTCGGTCTCTGGGCGCCGTGCCAGGGGCAGGAGGCCACGCAGATCGGCACCGCCCGGGCCCTCGATCCGCAGGACTACGTCTTCCCGAGCTACCGTGAGACCGGCGTGATCTACGCCCGCGGCGCCCAGCCGGGGGACTACGTGCGCATGTGGCGCGGCGAGGAGGGTGCCGCCTACGATCCCGCGGTCCTGCGGGTCGCTCCGCTGCAGATCATCATCGGCGCCCAGACCCTGCACGCGGTCGGGTACGCCCTCGGCATCCGGCACGAGAAGGCCCCGGAGGTCGCCGTGACCTACTTCGGAGACGGGGCCACCAGTCAGGGGGACGTGAACGAGGCGATGATCTTCGCCGCGTCCTACCAGGCGCCGGTCGTGTTCGTCTGCCAGAACAACCACTGGGCCATCTCCGAGCCGGTCGCGGTGCAGTCGCAGTACCCGATCGCGGGACGCGCCCCCGGATTCGGGATCCCGAGCCTCCGCGTGGACGGCAACGACGTCCTCGCGTGCCTGGCGGCGATGCGCTGGGCGCTGGAGCACGCGCGCTCCGGGAAGGGGCCGGCCTACATCGAGGCGGTGACCTACCGGATGGGTCCGCACACCACCGCGGACGACCCCACCAGGTACCGGGACGAGGCCGAGCTAGAGTCGTGGCGGCGCCGCGACCCCATCGCGCGCATCGAGGCGTACCTCCGCGCGACCGGCGACCTCACCGCGGAGCACGTCGCCGAGACGCAGGCGGCTGCGGACGCCATCGCCAAGGAGATGCGCGCGACCTGCCTGGGCATGGTCACCCGTCCGCCGCTGGCGGTCTTCGACGGCGTCTACGCCGAGCCGCACACGGGTCTGGAGCGGCAGCGCAACGAGTACGCCGCCTATCTGGCGTCGTTCGAGGGTGAGGCGTGACCATGACCGAGCTCACTCTCGGCAAGGCGCTCGGCGCCGGCCTGCGTCAGGCGATGCGCGACGACGAGAAGGTGGTGCTCCTGGGGGAGGACATCGGCAAGCTCGGCGGCGTCTTCCGGATCACGGACGGCCTCCTCGACGAGTTCGGGGCGGCCCGGGTCATCGACACCCCCCTCGCGGAGTCCGGGATCGTCGGCACGGCCGTCGGCCTCGCCTTCCGCGGCTACCGCCCGGTCGTCGAGATCCAGTTCGACGGGTTCGTCTACCCGGCCTTCGACCAGATCGTCTCCCAGGTAGCGAAGCTCCACTACCGCACCCAGGGGCGGGTGAAGATGCCGATCACCATCCGGATCCCCTGGGCCGGCGGCATCGGTGCCGCGGAGCATCATTCCGAGTCTCCGGAGGCGTACTTCGCGCACACGGCCGGCCTTCGGGTGGTCGCCGTGTCGAACCCGGAGGACGCCTACCGGAGTCTTCGCCAGGCGATCGCCTCGGACGACCCCGTCGTGTTCTTCGAGCCCAAGCGCCTCTATCACCACAAGGGGGAGGTCGACCTGGAGGCCCCGCTCGCGGATGCCCCGCCGATGGGTGTCGCGCGGGTGGTGCGCCCGGGCACCGACGTCACCGTCCTCACCTACGGGGCCATGGTGAGCACCGCGCTGCAGGCGGCGGAGGCCGCGGAGGACGAGGGCATCGCCCTGGAGGTGATCGACCTGCGGTCGCTCTCGCCGGTGGACTACGACTCCGTCGCCGCCTCGGTGCGCAAGACCGGGCGTGTGGTCGTGGCGCACGAGGCCTCCCGGGAAGCCGGACTCGCCGCGGAGGTCATCGCGAGCGTGACCGAGCGCTGCTTCGAGTACCTGGAGTCCGCTCCGCTGCGGGTCACCGGCCACGACGTGCCCTACCCGCCGGCCAAGCTCGAGAAGTACCACCTGCCGGACCTCGACCGGATCCTCGATGCGGTCGACCGCGTGATGGATCGCCCGCACAGCCTGACGGGAGCAGACGCATGATCGCCGAATTCCGTCTCCCCGACCTCGGCGAAGGACTCACCGAGGCCGAGGTCGTGCAGTGGCTCGTCGCGCCCGGCGACAGCGTCGCGCTGA
Source organism: Microbacterium sp. HSID17254 (assembly GCF_003989315.1). NCBI lineage: Bacteria > Bacillati > Actinomycetota > Actinomycetes > Micrococcales > Microbacteriaceae > Microbacterium > Microbacterium sp. HSID17254. The sequence goes on along the minus strand of NZ_RBLT01000005.1, from coordinate 131,413 downwards.
ACCAGACCCTCGCGGAGGTCGAGACGGCCAAGGCCGTCGTCGAGCTGCCGTCGCCATACGAGGGCACGGTCTCGACCCTCCACGCGGACGCGGGAGAGACCGTCGCCGTGGGAGCGCCGCTGATCGCCTTCGACATCGAGGGGGACGACCCTCCGGCGGCGCCGTCCGGTGGCGAGCAGGAGTCCTCCGCGGAGAAGGCGCAGCCGAACCTCGTGGGCTACGGAGCCGCCCCGACCTCGAGCGGACGCCCCGCGCGCCGGGCACGGCGCCGGAGTGCCGCCCCGGTGGCCTCGGCGGCCGACACGGCCGTTCTCGAGGCGGCTCCGCACGACGCGACGCCATCGGTCGCGGTCGAGCCCGTTCTGGAGCGACCACGGTCCACCCCTCCGGTGCGCGCCTACGCCAAGCGACGGGGCGTCGACCTCGTCCTCGTCGCCGCGGAAGTCGGCGACCGCGTGATCACGAGGGCAGACGTGGATGCGTATGCGGAGCGCATCGGAGCGGAGCCGTCGCGGCTGGTCGGGGCACCCGAGCGCGAGACCACCCCGATCTCCGGAACTCTCCCGCGCGCGGAGGGGAGGCCGCGGGAGACGCGCATCCCGATCCGCGGGGTCCGCAAGCACACGGCGGCGGCGATGGTGCAGAGCGCCTTCACCGCCCCGCACGTCACGGTGTTCCACACGGTCGATGTGACCGCGACCATGGAGATGCTGGCACGTCTCCGCGACGACCGAGCGCTCTCGGAGCATCGGATCGGCCCGCTCGCCGTCGTCGCGAAGGCGGTCTGCCTCGCCCTGCGCCGTGCTCCGGGCCTGAACGCGCGATGGGACGAGGAGTCCGGGGAGATCGTCGAGTACGGCTTCGTCGACCTGGGCATCGCCGCCGCGACCGAGCGTGGTCTCATCGTGCCGATGATCCGGGACGCGGAGCGGATGAATCTGGTGGAGCTGTCCGCAGCGATCCGTGCCCTCGCGGAGACCGCGCGTGGGGGGAAGACCTCGCCGGCCGAACTCGCCGGAGGTACGTTCTCGCTGTCGAACATCGGGGTGTTCGGGGTGGACGCCGGAACACCGATCCTCCCGCCGGGGCAGTCCGGAATCCTCGCGGTCGGCGCCGTGCGTCGGCAGCCGTGGGAGTACCGCGGGGAGATCGCGCTGCGTCAGCTCATGACGCTGAGCCTGTCCTTCGACCACCGCCTCGTGGACGGGGCCGAGGGCGCGACGTTCCTCAAGGACGTGGCGGACATCCTCGAGGATCCGGGGCGGGCGATGCTGCTCAGCTAGCGGCGCGCAGCGCGGCCTCGGCCATCGCGACCAGCACGGTCGCGGTGGCCGCGTGCCGTCTCGTCGCGGCGCGTGTGCTGTGCGGGGTGGAGTTGATGAGACCGAAGCACGCCTGCACGCGCAGCCGCAGCTCGTCGCGGTCCAGGGACTCCGGACGATCCAGGGCGGCGAGCGCATCCATCCAGAGCTCGATGTAGGCGCGCTGCAGGCGACGGACCTCGGCGCGGTCGTCGTCGTCGAGGAAGGCGAGGTCCCGGTCCTGCACCTGGATCACCTCGGCGTTGCCGAGCGCGAACTCGACGTGGAAGCGGATGAGTCCGCGCATCCGCTCGTCGGCTGCCGTCGTCTCCGCGGACACGCGTCGTCCGCCCGCGACGAGGTCCTGACTGACCTTGACCAGGACCGCGCCGAGAAGGGCCTGCTTCCCGGCGAAGTGGCGGTACACGGCAGGCCCGGACACGCCGACGGCGGCGCCGATGTCCTCCAGGCTCACGCCGCTGTACCCGCGCGCGGCGAAGAGCCGTGCCGCGGCATGCAGAAGCGCGTCGGAGCGTTCCGCCTTGGCGCGGTCGCGGGCGGTGGCGGGGCTTGTCATCTCAGTTAATCCTCGCTAACCTGAATCAACGGGTTAGTGAACACTAACCGAGAATGCATGCAGCGCGCCAGGCTCCCACCCGGCGCGACGTGGGTCGAGGAGGACGTCACGATGCCGGCAACCCAGGAAGCGCTCGCCCAGCAGCTCCGCGACCGTCTCGCCGCGGCAGCGCAGGGCGGGCCGACCGCCTCGCGTGAGCGACACGTCGCCCGCGGCAAACTGCTTCCTCGCGACAGGGTGGCGCGCGTCCTCGACGAGGACAGTCCGTTCCTCGAGGTCGCGCCGCTCGCGGCCGACGGCCTGTACGGGGGCGAGGCGCCCGGGGCCGGTGTCATCGCCGGCATCGGCCTGGTCCACGGCCGGCACGTCATGGTGGTCTGCAACGACGCCACCGTGAAGGGCGGGACCTACTATCCGCTGACCGTGAAGAAGCATCTGCGCGCGCAGGAGATCGCCCTCGAGAACCGCCTTCCCTGCATCTACCTCGTCGACTCGGGCGGCGCCTTCCTTCCCCGCCAGGATGAGGTGTTCCCGGATCGGGAGCACTTCGGACGCATCTTCTTCAACCAGGCGCGGCTGTCCGCGCAGGGCATCCCGCAGCTCGCAGCGGTCCTCGGCTCGTGCACGGCCGGGGGCGCCTACGTTCCGGCGATGAGCGACGAGACCGTCATCGTCCGGGAACAGGGCACGATCTTCCTGGGCGGGCCGCCACTGGTGAAGGCGGCGATCGGCGAGGTGGTCACGGCGGAGGAGCTCGGGGGAGGGGAGCTGCATGCCCGTCGCAGCGGCGTCGTGGATCACCTGGCCGACGACGACGAGCACGCCCTGGAGATCCTCCGCGATATCGTCGCCACGCTGCCGCCGCCGCTCGCCCCGGCCTGGGACGTCGGCGACAGTCGACCGCCCGCGGAGGCCGGCTCCCTGTATGACGTCGTTCCGGTGGACGTCAACGCCTCCTACGACGTGCGCGAGGTCATCGCCCGCCTCGTCGACGGCGACACCTTCCATGAGTTCAAGGCCGAGTACGGCACCACACTGGTGACGGGTTTCGCGCGGCTGCACGGCCACCCCGTCGGCATCGTCGCGAACAACGGCGTGCTGTTCAGCGAGTCGGCGCTCAAGGGCGCGCACTTCATCGAGCTCTGCGATCAGCGGGGCATCCCCCTGCTCTTCCTGCAGAACATCACCGGGTTCATGGTCGGCTCCGATGCGGAGGCCGGTGGCATCGCGAAAGACGGGGCGAAGATGGTCACGGCCGTCGCGACCACCCGCGTCCCGAAGCTCACCGTCATCATCGGGGGCTCCTTCGGAGCGGGCAACTACTCGATGTGCGGACGTGCCTACTCTCCGCGGTTCCTCTGGACCTGGCCCGCGAGTCGGATCTCGGTCATGGGCGGACCCCAGGCCGCCTCGGTGCTCGCCACCGTGAAGGACGACCAGCTCTCGGCGCGAGGGGAGTCGTGGACCGCGGAGGAGCGTGCGGCGTTCGAGGAGCCGATCCGGGCGCAGTACGAAGAGCAGGGCGAGCCGTACTACGCCACCGCACGGCTCTGGGACGACGGCATCGTCGATCCGGAGCAGACCCGTGACCTCCTCGGACTCGCCCTGGACGTCGTCGCCCGCAGCCCTCTGCCCGAGCCGCGCTTCGGCGTCTTCCGGATGTGAGCCCCATGTCGCCTTCACCCGAACTCTCGTTCTCCTCGGTCCTCGTCGCGAACCGCGGCGAGATCGCGCGCCGGATCATCCGGACCCTCCGCGACCTCGGCATCCGCAGCATCGCGGTCTACAGCGACGCGGACGCGGACGCGCCGCACGTCCGCGAGGCGGATGCCGCCGTGCGGATCGGTCCGGCACCGGCCGCGGAGTCGTACCTCGACATCGATGCCGTCATCGCGGCGGCTCGTGCCTCCGGAGCGGAGGCCGTCCATCCCGGCTACGGATTCCTCTCCGAGAGCGTCGGGCTCGCGGAGGCGTGTGCGGAGAGCGGCATCGTCTTCATCGGTCCCACCGTCGAGGCGCTGCAGATCATGGGGGACAAGGCGCGAGCCCGTGAGCACGTGAGCCGCAGCGGCGTGCCCGTGGTGCCGGGGTTCGACGCGCGCGGGCTGTCCGACGCGGAGATCCGCGAGGAGGCGGAGGCTGTCGGATTCCCGCTCCTCGTGAAGCCGAGCGCGGGCGGCGGGGGGAAGGGCATGGAGGTCGTCGCCGACAGCACGGGTCTGGCGAGCGCGCTCAGCTCCGCCCGACGGGTCGCGGCATCCGCCTTCGGCGACGACGCGCTCATCCTGGAACGTCTCATCCGTCGACCGCGACACATCGAGGTGCAGGTGTTCGGCGACGTCCACGGCACCGTCGTGGCGCTCGGCGAGCGGGAGTGCACGCTCCAGCGTCGTCATCAGAAGGTGATCGAGGAGGCGCCGTCCGCCGGGATCCCGTCCGCGACCCGCGACCGGCTGCTCGCGGCGGCGGTGCGGGCAGCGGAGAGCGTCGCCTATGTCGGGGCCGGCACCGTGGAGTTCCTCGTCGACGCGGACGCACCGGAAGACGTCTTCTTCATCGAGATGAACACCCGGCTGCAGGTGGAGCATCCGGTGACCGAGGAGGTCACCGGACTCGACCTCGTCGCGCTGCAGCTCCGCATGGCCGATGGACAGCCGCTCGACGTCGAGCCCCGCACGACCGGCCATGCCGTGGAGGCGCGGGTGTACGCCGAGACGCCTGAACGGGGGTTCCTGCCCTCGACGGGTACTGTGCTGCTCTTCGAGGCGCCTCCGGGCGTCCGGGTGGATGCGGCCGTCGAGTCCGGGAGCGTGGTGAGCGGGTTCTACGACCCGATGATCGCGAAGGTCATCGCGTGGGCGGAGGACCGGGAGACGGCGCTGCTGCGCCTGGACGACGCCCTCGCCCGCACTGTGGTGCTCGGCGTGGAGACGAACATCGCGTTCCTGCGCCAGCTGCTTCAGGACCGACGTGTGCGCGAGGGAGACCTCGACACCGGACTCATCGAGACCCTGCTCCCGCTCGCACCGGTGACTCCGTCGGCGGCGCAACTCGCGGCGGGTGCCAGCGTGGTGCAGACCCGCTCCGAGACGGTCACCGGGCGCGAGGGCGCCGGCCCGCTGTGGCACAGTCTCCCGGGCTGGCGTCTCGGAGCGGCGCCGTGCGCCCCAGAACCCGTCGCCCTGCTCACGGACGACGACGAGATCGTGCGCGCGACGCCACCCCTGGTGCGCTCGGACCGGGTGCACGCGGCCCGCGACGCCGAGGGCGCGGTATGGGTCAGCGAGGAAGGACGGACGCTCCGGCTGCGTCCCCTGGATCGCCGTGACCGGATGCGGAGGCGCCTCGCCGCCGCGGAACGCGAAGCCAGGGCCACGGAGCCCGAGGCTCGCGCCCCGATGCCCGGCGGGGTCGTGGCTGTTCACGTCGAGGACGGGTCGGCGGTGCGTGCGGGAGCGCCTCTCGTATCGATCGAGGCGATGAAGATGGAGCACCCCGTGCTCGCGCCGCACGACGGCGTGGTGCGGCTGCTGGTCGCTATGGGCGATCAGGTGCGGCGCGATCAACCGGTCGCCCGCGTGACGATGACGGAGGAGGACCGATGATGCACGATCTCACCGAGGAGGAGCGGGAGCTCGCCGCGATGGTACGCGAGTTCGCCGACACGGTCGTCGCTCCGCAGGCGTACGAGGCGGATCGCACGCACACGCTCCCCATGGACGTCGTGCGGCAGATGGGGGAGCTCGGTCTCTTCGGACTCCCCTTCCCCGAGGAGTACGGCGGGCAGGGCGGCGACTACATGGCGCTCGGCCTCGCCATCGAGGCTCTGGGACGGGTCGACCAGTCGATCGCGATCACCCTCGAGGCCGGGGTGAGCCTGGGGGCGATGCCCGTCTTCCGCTTCGGTACCGAGGAGCAGAAGCGCGAGCTGCTGCCGGATCTCCTCGCCGGTCGCGCCCTCGCCGGGTTCGGACTCACCGAGCCCGAGGCCGGGAGCGATGCCGGGGCGACGCGCACGACGGCGCGGCTCGACGGCGACGAGTGGGTGATCGACGGCTCCAAGCAGTTCATCACCAACTCGGGCACTCCGATCACCCGTTTCGTGACGGTCACCGCGGTCACCGGCCAGAGCGAGGGACGCAAGGAGATCTCGACGATCATCGTCCCGAACGGTACGCCGGGATTCACGGTCGAGCCGCCCTACGACAAGGTGGGGTGGAACGCGTCGGACACCCATCCGCTGACGTTCGACGGAGCGCGGGTGCCGGCGGGCAATCTCCTCGGCGAGCGGGGGAGCGGGTTCCGCAACTTCCTCAGCATCCTGGACGAGGGCCGCATCGCGATCGCCGCCCTGTCGACCGGCGCGGCGGAGGGGTGCCTGGAGGCGGCGGTCGAGTACGCCAAGAGCCGCACCATCTTCGGCAGCGCCCTCAGCACGCGGCAGAACGCCCAGTTCACGCTGGCGCGGATGAGGGCGCGCGTGCATACCGCACGGCTCGCCTGGCACCACGCCGCACGCCTCCGTGACGCGGGAGAGGCGTTCGCCGAGCAGGCGGCCATCGCGAAGCTCGTCGCGGGCGAGGCCGCGATGGACAACGCCCGCGATGCGACGCAGATCTTCGGCGGCAACGGCTTCATGAACGAGTTCCCGGTGACGCGCCACTACCGTGACTCCAAGATCCTCGAGATCGGCGAGGGGACCACCGAGGTCCAGCTCCTCGTGATCGCCAGGGCGCTCGGACTCGCCCGGTAGCGTGGAGGCATGACCATGCGCGAGGTCGTGCAGCGCGGCCTGTACTACGAGGAGTTCGAGACCGACGTCCGGTACGTGCACCGCCCCGGTCGCACGGCTACGGAGGCGGACAACGTCCTCTTCACGACGCTGACGATGAACACCCAGGCGCTGCATCTGGACGCGGCGTTCGCCGATGCCCAGGAACCGTTCCACGCGCGCCTCATGAACTCCATGTGGACGCTGTCGACGATGGTGGGGTCCTCCGTCGCCCAGCTCACGCAGGGGACGCTGGTGGCGCAGCTCGGCCTCGGCGACATCGCCTTCCCGCATCCGCTGTTCGCCGGGGACACGCTCACGACCGAGAGCGTCGTCGTCGACAAGCGGCTCTCGTCGTCCCGTCCCGGCCAGGGCGTCGTGCAGATTGCGCACACCGGACGCAACCAGGACGGCACGGTGGTCGCGACGGCCGTCCGGACGGTGCTGGTGCGCTGCCGGCCGGAGGAGGACGCCGCATGACCTTCGACCTCGGCCCTGCCCTGCTGTTCTGCCCGGCGGACCGCCCGGAACGCTTCGCGAAGGCCCAGGAACGGGCGGATGCCGTGATCCTCGATCTGGAGGACGCCGTGCTGCCGGAGGCGAAGAACGAGGCCCGCGAGAACATCGTCGCCGCGGACCTCGACCCCGCGCGCGTCATCGTGCGCGTGAACGCCCCGGACTCCGCGGCGTTCGCGGACGACCTCGAGGCGTTGGCTCGCTCGCCGTTCCGGACCGTGATGGTGGCGAAGACGGAGAGCGGGGAGAGCCTGGACGCCTTCGACGCGGGCTTCACCCTGCTCGCGCTGTGCGAGACGGCGCGCGGGATCCATGCGGCGCCCGAGATCGCCGCGCACCCGGCGGTCGCCGGACTGATGTGGGGCGCGGAGGATCTGGTGGCCTCCCTCGGCGGCACCTCGTCCCGCAACACGGAGGGCGGCTACCGCGACATCGCGCGCTATGCCCGTTCCCGGGTGCTCCTGGAGGCCGGTGCGCACGGCAAGGCGGCGATCGACGCGGTGCACGTCGACATCGGCGATACCGCGGGGCTGGAGCGGGAGGCGGAGGATGCGGCGGCGTCGGGGTTCCGCGCGACGGCATGCATCCATCCGAGTCAGGTCGCGGTCATCCGGGCGGCATATGCCCCGGACGCCGAGACCGTGGCATGGGCGCGCGAGGTGCTCGCCGCTGCGGCTCAGGAGCGCGGTGTGTTCCGCTTCCGGGGGCGCATGGTGGACGAGCCCGTCCTGCGCCACGCGCGCGCCGTGGTCTCCCGCGCCGGCTGACCGTCCCGTCAGAGGACGGGCGTCTCCTCGAGCAGCCGGAGGTAGCCGGGTGCCGCGACGAACCGGTGCGCGGAGCCGTTGCGCAGCACCTCGCCGTCCCGGGGGAGCGTACCGCCGGAGACGTGGTCGATGACGGCGCGGATGACTCCGCCGTGGGTCACCACGAGCACCGACTCCGCCTGCGGCGCCGACCTCCGCCGGGCGTCGCGCGCGATGCGGTGCAGCGCGGCGATGGCGCGGACGCCGACCTCGTGCAGCGATTCCGCGCCGGGGACCTCCGCGTGCCAGTCGCCGTAGGTCGAGATGTAGTCGGGGACGAGCATGCCCTCGCCCTCGCCGAACTCCCGCTCCCGGATGTCGGGGACCACGCCGGCGATCTCCAAGCCCAGGCGCTCCGCGATGATGCCTGCGGTCTCGCTCGCCCGCACGAGCGGGCTCGTGTAGACGGCATGGTGCGTCGTGCCGGCGAGTTTCTCTGCCGCCCACCGCGCGTCCTCGCGGCCCGTCTCGTTCAAGGGGATGTCGGTCGACCCCTGGATGCGGCGGGCGAGGTTCCAGTCGGTCTGACCGTGGCGGATGAGGGTGAGATAGGTCACGACAGCATCTCCTGCAGGGCGGGGAGCACGTCGCTGGTGCCGGCGGCGATGGTGACATCGGCCCAGGCGTCCGCGCGGGTCGGCTCGCGATTGACGATGATCAGAGGGATGCCGCGTCGACGCGCCCGGTTCACGAGGCGCACGCCGGAGTTCACGACGAGAGAGGAGCCGGCCACGATGAGCGCGTCGCTGGAGCGCAGCAACGATTCGGCGGCACGGAAGCGGTCCTGCGGCACATACTCTCCGAAGAACACCACGTCGGGTTTGAGCATGCCCGCGCACACGGTGCAGGTCGGGACCACGAAGCCCTCGGTGCTCTCCGGGAGCACGTCGCCGTCCGGAGCCAGCGCCACGTTCTCCGGGACGGTGATCCAGGGGTTGCGCTCCTCGATCTGCACGGCGATGTCGCGACGGTCGAACACCTGACCGCAGTGCAGGCAGAGCACGCGGCGCATGGTCCCGTGCACCTCGATGACGTGCGAGCTGCCCGCGCGGAGGTGCAGTCCGTCGACGTTCTGGGTGATGACACCCGAGACCACGCCCCTGGACTCCATCTCCGCGAGGGCGCGGTGGCCGGGATTCGGGGCGGCCTGCGCGAACGCCCGCCAGCCGAGGTGGCCGCCGACCCAGTAGCGGCGCCGGGCGGCCTCGTCGCCGAGGTAGGTCTGGATCGTCATGGGGTCGCTGCGGGTGCGCGCCCCCTCGCCGCGGTACGCGGGAATGCCCGAGTCGGTCGAGATCCCGGCGCCGGTGAGAAGGGCGATCCGCTTGCCGCGCAGCAGGTCGGCGGCGTGGGAGAGCTCGGCCGACGGCTCGGCGGTGTTCGTCACGCTCACAGGACCTCCTCGATCGAGTCTACGCGGCGCGGGGGGACGAGAACCGGGATGGCAGAGTGGAGCGGTGGACCTCCAGCATGTGACCGACATCGACGACCCGCGGCTGGACGACTACCGCGGCCTCACCGACACCGCCCTCCGCGCCGTCCGCGAGCCCGCGGAGGGACTCTACATCGCCGAGACCGCCAAGGTGATCGAGCGCGCGCTGGCCGTCGGGCACGAACCCCGATCGGTGCTGGTCTCGGCCCGGCGCGTCGACGAGGTGCGGCGCATCCTGGGGGAGCGCGCCGTTCCGGTGCTCGTGGTCCCGGACGAGGTCGCGGAACAGGTCACCGGCTATCAGGTCCACCGCGGAGCCCTCGCCGCCATGCGCCGTCCGGCTCTGGCGCCGGTCGCCGACGTGGTGCGCGACGCCCGGCTGGTGCTGGTGCTGGAGGACCTCCGCGATCACACCAACGTCGGCGCCGCCTTCCGCGCCGCCGCCGGCCTGGGGGCGGATGCGGTGCTCGTGTCGGCGCGCTGTGCCGACCCGCTCTACCGTCGCAGCGTCCGGGTGAGCATGGGCACGGTGTTCCAGGTGCCCTGGACCCGGATCGACGAGTGGTCGTCGGCGGTCTCGGATCTCCGTGAGCAGGGCTTCGACATCGCTGCCCTCGCACTCAGTGACACAGCCGTGGATCTCCGGATGTATGCGGCACAGCGGCCCGAGAAGGTGGCGCTGCTCTTCGGAGCCGAAGGCGACGGTCTCACGCGGACCGCGCTCGACAGCGCGGACACCGTGGTCACCATTCCGATGGCCGGCGGCGTGGATTCGCTCAACGTCGCCTCGGCCGCCGCCGTGGCGCTGTGGGCACTCGCTCCCGCGGAGTGAGAGTGCGCGTCACTCCTTGCCGGGGAGGATGACCGGGGAGGGCTCGGGGCGCTTGGCAGCGATGTGGTCGCCGGACGACTGGTGGCGCAGCCGGCGGAGCACCCAGGGCACGAGGTGCTCCCGGGCCCAGCCGAGGTCTTCGCTGCGGGCGGCACGCCAGGTCCGCAGCGGCAGCGGCTCGGGCTGCATGGCCTCGAGGTCGTTCGGAACGTTGAGGGCGCGGAGCACCATCCGCGCGACCTCGTGGTGGCCGAGCGCGTTGTAGTGCAGGCGATCGTCGTCGAAGAATCGCGCATCCTGCACGACCTTCAGTGCCCACTGGTCCGCGACGATGCAGTCGTGGCGCTCCGCGATCGCGCGGACGTTCTCGTTGTAGATCGCGACTTTGCCGCGGAAGGGACGGAACACCGGCGTGAACCCCGTGTCGATGCCGGTGAACACGACCACGGCCGCGCCGGTGGACGACAGGCGCGCCACCGCGTCCTCCAGCTGCGCGGCGATGGCATCCGGATCGGTGCCGGGGCGGATGACGTCGTTGCCGCCCGCGCAGATCGAGATGAGGTCGGGGCGCAGCGCGACGGCGGGCTCCACCTGATCGGCGACGATCTGCGCGATGAGCTTCCCCCGGACGGCGAGGTTGGCATAGGCGAAGTCGTCAACCTGCTGGGCGAGCACCTCGGCGACGCGATCGGCCCAGCCGCGGTGACCCCCGGGGGCCGCCGGGTCCGGGTCGCCGATGCCCTCGGTGAACGAGTCGCCGATCGCGACGAACCGGCGCCACGGGTGCGGGGTCTCGTTCGCGACGTACGGGGTCCTGGTCGATTCCTGATCGCTCATCCGGCTCTCCTTCGCGAAGGCGTGCGCGCACGGTGGTGACCGCCGCGCAGTGACCGAGCCTACCCGTGCCGGTGCTTTCGAGGGGGACGCGCGCGGCACCCTGGCGGATGCCGCGGTGTCAGTGGGAGCGATTATCGTGGAGTCGATGCTCTCTCCGTCCTTCCCTCAGCGCGCCCCGTGGGGAACGGCGAACAAGCTGCGGGCATGGCAGCAGGAGGCTCTGGACGCGTACTTCCAGGCCGACCAGCGTGACTTCCTCGTGGCCGCCACACCGGGCGCCGGCAAGACCACGTTCGCGCTCACCCTCGCGGTCGAGCTCATGCGCATGGGCGAGGTGAACCGGGTCATCGTCGTGGCACCCACGGAGCACCTGAAGACCCAGTGGGCCGACGCCGCCGCCCGCGTCCACATCCGGCTCGACCCGCGCTTCCGCAACAGCGACTGGGCACCGGCGCGGCACTATCACGGCGTCGTGGTCACGTATGCGCAGGTCGCCGCGAAGTCGTCGGTGCACCGTCACCTGACGGAGGACGCGAAGACCCTGGTCATCCTCGATGAGGTGCACCACGGCGGCGACGCCTTGAGCTGGGGCGACGCGATCCGCGATGCTTACGGACCTGCGAAACGCCGACTGCTGCTCTCGGGGACCCCGTTCCGGAGCGACACCGCACCGATCCCGTTCGTGGAGTACCTCCCGGACGAGACCGGAGCCCGGGTCTCCAGCACCGACTACGCCTACGGGTACGGCCGCGCTCTCGCGGACGGCGTCGTCCGTCCCGTGCTCTTCCACATGTATGCCGGGAAGATGCGGTGGCGGACGAGTGCCGGCGACGAACTCGAGACCCATCTGGGACAGGACAACACGAAGGACGTCACCTCGCAGGCCTGGCGAACGGCCCTCGACCCCGAGGGCGACTGGATGCCTGCTGTGCTCTCCGCGGCGGATCGCCGTCTGACCGAGATCCGGCACCACATCCCCGATGCTGGCGGACTCGTGCTGGCGACGGATCAGACCGTCGCCCGGGCCTACGCCAAGATCCTGCACAGCATCACCCGCGAGCAGCCGACGATCGTGCTGTCCGACGACGCCACCGCCTCCGAGCGTATCGAGAAGTTCTCGGAGGGCACCGCCCGGTGGATGGTCGCGGTGCGCATGGTCTCGGAGGGCGTCGACGTGCCGCGGCTCGCGGTGGGCGTGTACGCGACGTCGTCGTCCACCCCGCTGTTCTTCGCTCAGGCCATCGGCCGCTTCGTGCGGGCGCGTCGTCGAGGCGAGGCGGCGAGCGTCTTCCTCCCGCACGTCCCCGTGCTGATGAAGCTCGCGAACGAGATGGAGAAGCAGCGCGATCACGCGCTCGACCGTCAGTCGAAGGACGACGACGGCCTCGAGGACTCGCTACTGGAGAGCGCGAACCGCGAGGACGAGGCCTCCGACGCGCTGACCCAGGAGTTCAGCTACCAGGCCATCTCCTCCGTCGCCCACTTCGACCGCATGGTGTTCGACGGGAAGGAGTTCGGCCAGCTCGCCGAGCCGAACACGCCCGAGGAGGAGGAGTTCATCGGCTTCCCCGGTCTGCTCGAGCCCGAGCACGTGCACGAGCTCCTGATGCAGCGGCAGGCCCGCCAGTCCCGGCACCGCGAGGTCCGGGAGGCCCAGGCCGACCCGACGCAGACGACGACACTGCCGGCGCCGCTGCATCGCACCCTGCGCGAGCAGCGCCAACTGCTGAACAGCCTGGTAGGCCTCTACGCCCGGCAGTCGGGCCAGCCGCACGGCGCCGTGCATGCCGAGCTCCGTCGTATCTGCGGCGGTCCGGCGGTGGCGCAGGCGACCGTGACACAGCTGCAGTCCCGCATCGAGGTGCTGCGCAAGCGCGTCCGCTCCTGAGCACTTTCCGGTCGCTGCTTCGGATCCCCGAAATGCTGGCAATCCGTGCCAGGACGCGGCCGGCGCGGCACCGCGCGGATAGCGTGGAACGGTTGCCCGGACGCCGGGCACCGTGACACCTGGAGGTTCCATGACAGCCCCTGCCGCAGCCGATTCCACGGCCGCCGATCGACGGCGCTGGGCTCGCTATCTCGTCGAGGAACGGGCGGAGGGCGCCGTCTATCAGCGCCTCGCGGCCCGCCGGTCGGGGGAGGAGCGGGCGATCCTGCTCGGGCTCGCCGAGGCCGAGCGCCGGCACGAGAAGCACTGGCTCGACCTGCTGGGCGGCGAACCGACGCGCCTGCCGCGGGCCGGGGTCCGTTCCCGCCTCCTGGGGTGGATGGCCGGCCGTTTCGGCTCGATCTTCGTCCTCGCCCTCGCCCAGAGTGCCGAGGCCCGCTCCCCGTACGACGCCGAGCGCTGGGCCACCCCGGCCATGCGCGCCGACGAGAAGGTCCACCACGAGGTCGTCCGCGGTCTCGCCGCGCGCGGCCGCCGGCGCCTCTCCGGCTCCTTCCGCGCGGCCGTCTTCGGGGCGAACGACGGTCTCGTCAGCAACCTCGCCCTCGTGCTCGGCATCGGCGCCACCGGCGTGAGCTCGGGTTTCGTCCTGTTCAGCGGCATCGCGGGTCTCCTCGCGGGCGCACTGTCGATGGGCGCGGGGGAGTTCGTGTCCGTGCGGTCGCAGCGGGAGCTCCTCACGGCCACCGAGGCGAACGAGGATGCCGCGGCGGCCGCGGCCGACCTCGACATCGACGAGAACGAGCTCGCGCTCGTGTACCGCGCCCGCGGCATGGATCAGGGCGAGTCGCTGGCCCGGGCCCGTCGCATCGTCCAGGCGGCCCAGGAAGGCGTCCGGCGTGCGGCTACGGGGCCGGTGGCCGTCCAGGGCGGCGACGCCCACGAGGTCGTCGGCAACGACTGGACGGCGGCCATCTCCAGCTTCCTCCTCTTCGCCTCCGGCGCGATCGTGCCCGTCCTGCCCTGGATCTTCGGCATGGAGGGCACCGCGGCGATCGTGCTCGCGCTCGTGCTGGTCGGCGTCGCGCTGCTCAGCACCGGTGCGATGGTCGGCGTCCTCTCCGGAGGACCGCCGCTCCGGCGGGCCCTGCGGCAGCTCGCCATCGGGTTCGGCGCGGCGGCGGTGACCTACGCGCTGGGTCTGCTCTTCGGCGTCGGCGCGGTGTGACGGTCCTGCGGTCCCGCTCGCGCGGGACCGCAGCGCACCGCCATGACCGCACCGGAAACCACGAAGGCCCCGGATCCGTGGATCCGGGGCCTTCGCTCTCTGTGCGCGGAGGGGGACTTGAACCCCCACGCCCTATCGGGCACTAGCACCTCAAGCTAGCGCGTCTACCATTCCGCCACCCGCGCAGGTGTTGGATTTGATCGTTGCCGACCGAAGAATGAGATTAGCACGTTCTCGGAGGCGTCTCGAACCGAGCGTGACGCCCGGGCGTGGCACGCGGTTTCGATAGCCTGAGTCCATGACCGATTCCTCCCTGCCGGAGGTCGCCCGCGTCGCGAGCGACCTCATCCGCATCGACACCTCCAACTACGGCGGCGGCAACGCGAAAGGGGAGCGCGAGGCGGCCGAGTACGTCGGGGCGTACCTGGAGGAGCTGGGACTCGAGGTCGAGTACTACGAGCCCATCCCGCGGCGCACGAACGTCATGGCGCGGGTCCCGGGCCGCGACCGCACCAAGCCGGCTCTCGTCGTGCACGGCCACCTGGACGTCGTGCCCGCGGTCGCCGAGGACTGGACGGTGGATCCGTTCGCCGGCACCGTGCAGGACGGCATGCTGTGGGGTCGCGGCGCGGTCGACATGAAGAACATGGACGCGATGATCCTCACCGCCGTGGCCGACATCCTGCGCGCGGGGGAGCAGCCGGAGCGCGACCTCGTCCTGGCGTTCTTCGCCGATGAGGAGAACGGCGGGGTCGAGGGCTCCGCGCTCGTCGTGAAGGACCGGCCGGAGTGGTTCGCCGGGGCGACGGCCGCGATCAGCGAGGTCGGCGGCTACTCCATCTCGGTGGACGACCGTCGGGCGTACCTGCTGCAGGTGGGGGAGAAGGCGCTGATCTGGATCCGCCTCGTCGCCACCGGCCGGGCGGGGCACGGCAGCCGCCTGCACGAGGACAACGCCGTCACGAAGCTCGCCGAGGCCGTCGCCGCCATCGGCCGCACGCGGTGGCCGGTCCGGCTCACGCCGACGACGGAGGCGCTGCTCGAGGGCCTGAGCGCGCTGAGCGGCCGGAGCGCCGACGACCCCGACGCCCTCGCCGCCGCGGCCGGCCCGGCTGAGGCCTTCCTGCGGTCGACGTTCCGCACGACGACCAACCCGACGGCTCTCACCGCCGGCTACAAGCACAACGTCATCCCGGAGCGCGCCGAGGCGCTGATCGACGTCCGCGTGATCCCGGGGACCGAGGACGACGTGCTCGCGGAGCTGCAGCGCATCGTGGGTGACGACATCCGGATCGAGACCGTGGTCCGTGACATCGGCATGGAGACGCCGTTCACAGGTGAGCTCGTCGAGGCGATGGTGGCGGCGCTGGGGCGGCACGACCCCGGTGTCCCTGTCATCCCGTACCTCCTGGGCGCGGGAACCGACAACAAGGCGCTGGCCACGCTCGGCATCACCGGCTACGGCTTCGCCCCGCTGCGCCTGCCGGCCGATCTCGACTTCACCGGGATGTTCCACGGAGTCGACGAGCGGGTGCCCGTAGACTCACTTGTCTTCGGTCAGCGGGTGCTGGCCGATCTGCTGCGCACGTACTGAGCGGCGTCCACGCGCTCCGTGCCGCCCCGAAAGACGAAGGCCTCTCCATGCACCTGCTCGAAGCTCTGATCCTGGGAATCGTCCAGGGTCTCACCGAGTTCCTGCCGATCTCCTCCAGCGCCCATCTGCGGGTCGTGGGGACGTTCCTGCCCTCAGGGGAGGACCCGGGCGCGGCGTTCACCGCCATCACGCAGATCGGCACCGAGGCCGCCGTCGTCGTGTTCTTCTGGCGCGACATCGTCCGCATCATCTCCCAGTGGTTCCGGTCCCTCGCCGGAAAGGTGCCGCGGAACGACCCGGACGCGCGCATGGGGTGGCTCATCATCATCGGCAGCATCCCGATCGTGCTGCTCGGACTCCTGTTCCAGGACCAGATCGAGACCGTCTTCCGCTCGCTCTGGATCGTGGCGATCATGCTCATCGTGTTCGGCATCCTCCTGGGCATCGCCGACCACGTCGGAGCCAAGCGCCGCACGCTCGACGATCTGACCTACCCGCACGGCATCGCCTTCGGACTCGCCCAGGCACTCGCACTCATCCCCGGCGTCTCGCGGTCCGGCGGCACGATCACCATGGGGCTGTTCCTCGGCTACGAGCGCGCCGCCGCCGCCCGCTACGCGTTCCTGCTGGCGATCCCGGCCGTGTTCGGCAGCGGCTTCTACCAGCTGTTCAAGAGCTGGGGCGAGCCGTCCTTCTTCTCGCTCGGCGACACGATGGCCGCGACAGGGGTCGCCTTCGTCGTCGCGCTCGGCGTGATCGCGTTCTTCATGAACTGGATCTCGAAGCGCAGCTTCCTGCCGTTCGTGATCTACCGGATCCTGCTCGGCGGCGTGCTGCTCGTGCTGCTCGCGATGGGCGTGATCCCGGCCTCGGCCTGAGCCGGACGCCTGATCAGCGCTTGCGGTCGCCGCGGCCGTCGTCGCGGCGCCGCAGGTAGCGCTCGAAGGCCTGGGCGATCGCGTCTCCCGACGCATCGGGGGAGTCCCATGTGTCCCGCGTGCGCTCCAGCTGCCGGATGTACTCCGCCATGTCCTCGTCCTCGGATGCGGCGGCATCGATCGACGCCTCCCAGGCCGCGGCTTCCGTGCGGAGGTGCCGGCGGTCGACATCCACCCCGGTCAGCTCCTCGAGACGGTCGAGGAGGGCCAGGGTGACCTTCGGCGAAGGGGCGGCAGAGGCGACGTAGTGCGGGACGCTCGCCCAGAGGCTCACGGAGGGGATGCCCGCGTTCTCGGCGAAGTGCTCGAGAACGGTGAGGATGCCGACCGGGCCCTCGTACACCGACCGCTCCAGCGCATGCGCCTCCCGGACCTGCTCGTTCTGGCTCGACGCGAAAATCGAGATCGGGCGAGTGTGCGGCACGTCGGAGAGCATGGCGCCGAGGGTCACGAAGCCGGTGATGTCGTCGCGCAGGGCGACGTCGATGAACTCGGACGCGAACGCCTGCCAGGTGCGCGCGGGCTCGGCACCGGTGAGGAGCCAGAACTCGGGGCCGGGTCCGGGCTCGCGCGGACGCCACAGCCCCGCCTCCGGCCACGTCATCTGACGGCGGCCCTCGGCGTCGAGCCGGGTGGCGGGTCGCGTGTACTGGTAGTCGAAGTAGAGTTCCGGGTCGACCGAGTGCACGAGGTCGTAGCCGCCCGCCGCCTGCAGCGCGCCGACGGCTCCGGTCGCGGCCTCACCGGCGTCGTTCCAGCCGTCGAAGGCGGCGATGATGATGCGCGAACCGAGAACGTCCATGCCGTACTCCCTTCGAGGTCGTGGCTCCGTCCCCCCAGGCTAGCCCGCGTCGAGGGGATGTGGGCGGGCCCGGCTAGCATGGGTTCAGTGAGCAACAAGCCCCGCGCGGTCCTCTGGGACATGGATGGAACACTCGTCGACACCGAGCCGTACTGGATGGCGGCCGAGACCGCACTGGTGGAGTCGTTCGGCGGCACCTGGTCCCATGAGGACGCCCTGCAGCTCGTGGGCAGCGGCCTCATCGACAGCGCGATCATCCTCCAGGGCGCGGGGGTCGACATGGCTCCGGAGGCGATCGTCTCCCACCTCACGACGGCCGTGCAGGAGTCGCTGCGGGCCCAGGGCGTCCCCTTCCGGCCGGGCGCCCAGGAGCTTCTCCGCGATCTCCGTGCCGCCGGGATCCCGACCGGTCTGGTGACGATGTCGCTGCGCCGGATGGCTCTCGACGTGGTCGGGCTGATCGAGTTCGAGGCCTTCGACATCGTCGTGGCCGGAGATGATGTCGACAACCCCAAGCCGCACCCGGAGCCGTACCTGCAGGCCGCCGCGCTCCTCGACGTCGACATCGCCGAGGTCGTGGTCATCGAGGATTCCCCGACCGGTCTCCGCGCGGGCCTCGCCTCGGGCGCCCTGACGCTCGGCGTGCCCCACATCGTCCCGCTCGACGGTCTCGGCGCCCACGAGCTGTGGCCGACCCTCGACGGCCGTGGTGCCGCCGACCTCGTGGAGCTCTTCGGCTCCCGCGCCGCGATCACGGAGGCCACCCGATGACGACCACGTCCGCCCCGCGCCCCAGCGGCCCCTTCCGGGAGGGCGACCGCGTACAGCTCACCGGCCCGAAGGGTCGCCTGCACACCGTGACGCTCCGCGAGGACGGCGAGCTGCACACGCACCACGGGGTCCTCCGGCACCGCGACCTCATCGGGCTCCCCGATGGCTCGGTCGTGGCGAACAGCTCCGGGCACGAGTACCTGGCGCTGCGGCCGCTGCTGCGGGACTTCGCGATGTCGATGCCCCGCGGTGCCGCGATCGTCTACCCGAAGGACGCGGCGCAGATAGTCATGCAGGCCGACATCTTCCCGGGCGCCACCGTCGTCGAGGCCGGTGTCGGGTCCGGTGCTCTGTCGCTCTCGCTCCTCCGGGCCGTGGGCTCCACGGGGCGCCTGCTCTCCTTCGAGCGCCGCGAGGACTTCGCGGAAGTGGCCCAGGCGAATGTCGAGACC
Organism: Microbacterium sp. HSID17254; assembly: GCF_003989315.1. NCBI lineage: Bacteria > Bacillati > Actinomycetota > Actinomycetes > Micrococcales > Microbacteriaceae > Microbacterium > Microbacterium sp. HSID17254. Next base: position 112,668 of record NZ_RBLT01000005.1, on the reverse strand, counting down.
TTCTTCGGGGAGCGCCCCGACTCCTGGCGCGTCGTCGTCGGAGACCTCGTCGCCGCGCTGCCCGTGGAAGTCGAGCCCGGCACCGTCGACCGGGTGGTGCTCGACATGCTCGCGCCCTGGGAGTGCATCGAGGCGGTCGCGGAGGCGCTGACCCCCGGCGGTGTCGTGCTCTGCTACATCGCTACCGCCACGCAGCTCTCCCGCGTCACCGAGTTCATCCGCGGCACCGGGCTCTTCACCGACCCCGAGGCGTCAGAGACCATGGTCCGCGGGTGGCATGTGGAGGGGCTGGCTGTCCGGCCGGACCACCGCATGGTCGCGCACACGGGGTTCCTCCTCACGGCTCGCCGGCTCGCCCCGGGTGCCGTGGCCCCGTCTGTGAAGCGTCGGGCCTCGAAGAGCAGCTACAGCGATGAGGACGTCGAACTGTGGACGCCGGGCGCGGTGGGCGATCGGGAGATCACGGACAAGAACCTCCGCAAGCGCGCGCGAGAGGCCGGGAAGGCGGCCGAGGGCGCGCGGCTGGCGGCGGCATCGCGCGAATCCGAGCACACGACGGAATAGACTGGAGCGCGTGCGTAAAACGTCCGCCGTTCTGGCCTCCCTCAGCCTCGCCGCCCTCGCTCTGACGGGGTGCAGCGTGACCTCTTCGTCCGCCGACGCCTCGTGCGATCGTGGCGGACACGCCAACGGCATCGACAGCGCCGTCACCGTCTCCGGTGAGGTCGGCTCCGAGCCGGACGTCGAGATCTTCGCGCCGGTGCGCCTCACGGAGACGTCCTATGCGGACGTCGTCGCGGGGGACGGCCTTACACTCGTCGACGACGCCCAGCCGCTCGTCGCCCAGATCTCCATCTACGACGGGGCGACCGGCAAGCAGGTTTTCGCGACCACGTACGACGAGGACACCACGCGCGCCTCGACCATCGGGTCCTGGGCCGCGCAGTCTCCCGGACTCGCCGATGTCCTGGAGTGCGCGACCGGCGGCAGCCGCATCGTGGCGGGTCTGACCCCGGAGGACTTCGGGGAGGCGAATCTCGGCGGCTTCGGCATGGGCCAGGACGACATCGCAGTGTTCGTCATCGACGTCGTCGACGCGTTCCTCCCGAAGGCCGAGGGCACGCTGCAGTTCAACGACGCGCAGGGCATGCCGACCGTCGTACGCGCCGACGACGGCACTCCCGGCATCATCATCCCCGACAGCGCCGCCCCGGACGAGCAGGTCGTCCAGACGCTGATCCGCGGCGACGGCGAGGAGCTGACGGAGGAGCAGACGCCGCTCGTGCACTTCACCGCGGTGAACTGGGACGACAAGACCGTCGTGCAGAGCACCTGGGGCCAGTCCGCCACCGACGGCATCCGACAGATCGCCGCGCCGGTCGCGGATGCGCTGGTCGGTGAGCCGGTCGGCTCGCAGGTCCTCGTCGTGCTCCCCAAGACCGAGAGCTCCCCGGCCATGGCCGTCGTGGTCGACATCCTCGGCGTGTCCCCGGTCGCCGCACCCTGATGGCCGCCCGGATCCCTGCCGAAGAGCGCCTGACGAATCTCGTCGTGGCGCTGATGGCCACGGAGATCGGGCTCACCAAGCAGCAGATCCTCGACAACGTCTCCGGCTATCGCCAGCGCGCCGACGCGGGCACGCGGTCGGACGCACTGGAGAAGATGTTCGAGCGGGACAAGGACGAGCTCCGCTCGCTGGGTGTCCCCATCGAGACCATCGGTGACGCGGCGGACCCGAACGATCTCCGTGAGGCGAGGTATCGCATTCCGCAGGCGGAATACGATCTGCCAGGGGACATCGAGTTCTCGCCCGCCGAGTTGGCCGTGCTCCGCCTCGCGGGCAGCGTCTGGAGTTCGGAGTCGGTCTCGGGAGACGCACAGTCCGGTGTCCGCAAGATCCGGGCCCTCGGCATCGACGGCGACGAGCCGATCATCGGCTTCGCGCCGCGGATCACCGCGCGCGACCCTGCGTTCGCCCCGCTGCAGGACGCGATCGAACGCAGCAGGGTGGTGTCCTTCGACTACGTGAAGCCGGGCGAGGACGCTCCTCGACGGCGTCGGATCCGGCCCCTCGCCCTCATTGACTATGAAGCGCGCTGGCACGTGTACGGCGTCGACGTCGACATCGACGAGGACCGGACGTTCCTGTTGAGCCGCATCGTCGGCGACGTCGTCGTCAGCACGAGTACCTTCGACCCCGCGTTGCGCGAAGGGGCGGGGGAGCGGGCTCTGCGGGGTCTGGAGCGCGTCGCCGCGGAGAACTCGGCACTCCTGGAGGTGACGCCCGGCACTGAGGCCGCGTTGCGGCTCGGGCGGCGGGCGACGCCCGCGGCGCAGGGAATCCACGTCCCCTTCGTCGATCTGCACATCTTCGCGGACGAGCTCGCGTCCTACGGTCCCGAGGTCCGCGTCGTCGAGCCCGCACGACTCCGCGATGCTGTGATCGGCCGCCTGCGCGCGGTGGTCGAAGCCCACACCGATGCGGAGGTGTCCGCATGAGCGCGGCTCCCAAGCCTCTCCTCGCCGCGGAGCGCGTGCGTCTCTACCTGACGCTCGTCCCGTACCTGCTCGAGCACGGACAGGTCTCACTCGCCGAGGCCGCCGAGGAGTTCGGCGTGACCCCGCGGGAGATGCGGGCGATGGTCGAGAAGCTGACGGTCATCGGCCTGCCGGGCGAGGCGGGCTACTGGCAGCAGCCGCAGGAGATGTTCGACATCAACTGGGATCTCCTCGACCTCGAGGACGTCATCGAGATCACGAACGACGTGGCCCTCCGCCGCGTGCCGCGCTTCACCGCACGAGAGGCGGCAGCCCTGCTCGCCGGTCTGCAGATGGTCGCCGCCGTCCCGGCCGTATCCGACTCCGGACTCGTCGCCGGCCTCATCTCGAAGCTCTCGCGCGGTGCCGCCGATGCGCCGGCCGACGTCGTCGTCGCCCCGACCGCGGTGGACGAGGTGCGTGAGGTCGTCGCGCGCGGCCTGCAGAACGGGGTGGCCGTGTCGTTCACGTACCAGGCTCCCGACGCCGAGCCCACCACGCGCACCGTGGATCCCGTGCAGATCCTCATCACGAACGGACAGTGGTACCTGCAGGGCTGGTGCCACATGCGCGAGGCGATGCGCACGTTCCACCTCGATCGCGTCAGCGCGCCCACCCTCACCGACATCCCCAGCACGCACGGCGGCGACCGGGTGCCGGAGGCGTTCGCCGGGCTGGAGGAGGAAAGGGAGGTCACCGTCCGCGTCCCGGAGCGCCTCGCTCCGCTGCTCAGCGGTTTCGTGCCCACGGAGACGCTCCGCGCCGGCGACGGGATGGTGACGACGCAGCTCCACCTCGCGGACCCCCGCAGCATTAAACGGCTCGCGGCTCGTTTCGGCGGTGCGATGGAGGTCACGGATCCGGGGATCGCGCGGACCGCCACCCGGGAGTGGGCCGCCGCGGGACTCGCGCTCTACCACCGGCCTGATGCCGAGGTTTGATCTGTAGACTGGGGCGGAAAGCCCCCCTACGACGGGATTGTCGATATGTTCGCTGGAATGCAAGGCTGGCACCTGCTCATCGTGCTGGCCGTTATCCTCCTCCTCTTCGGCGCTGCCAAGCTGCCGGCTCTCGCGAAGAGCATGGGCCAGTCGGCCCGCGTCTTCAAGGGTGAGATGAAGGCCATGAAGGAAGAAGACGCGGTTCGTGCCGAGTCGGCTCCCGCGGAGCCGACGACGGTGAAGGACTCGGGCACCGACCCTGAGACTCCGCCTCGCGCCTGACCGGCCGTGGCAGCCATCGAACCGACCGTGATGCCGACGGCGGATCGGGATCGGCGGATGTCGCTGGGCGCACATCTCGTCGAACTGCGCAAGCGCCTCATGTACGCGGCGATCGCTCTGGTCGTCGGCATGGTCGTGGCGTTCATCATCGCGGACCCGGTCATCCACTTCATCACCGGTCCGATCCGCATCATCTCGGAACAGCGAGGTGATGACTTCAGCGCCCTGAACTTCGCGACAGTGACGTCCGCGTTCGACATGCGTATGCGCATCGCGTTCACGATCGGCCTGTTCCTGTCCGCACCCGTCTGGCTGTGGCAGATCTGGGCCTTCATCATGCCCGGCCTCACCCGCAAGGAGATCCGCTACACCGTCGGCTTCGTCGTCGCCGCGGTCCCGCTGTTCTTCGCGGGGTGCTATCTCGGGGTGCAGATCATGCCGCACGTCATCGAGCTCATGTGGAGCTTCACCCCGGAGGGCGGAACCAACTTCTACTCCGCGCAGGAGTACTACGACTTCGTGTTCAAGCTGATGATCGTCATCGGCATCTCGTTCGTCCTCCCCGTCTTCCTCGTCGCGCTCAACCTCGCCGGCGTGATGTCGGGACGGGCCATCCTCAAGGGGTGGCGGGTGGCGATCCTCATCGCGACGATCTTCGCCGCGCTGGCGACCCCGGCAGCGGATGTGGTGAGCATGCTCATGCTGGCCGGTATCCTCATCGTCCTCTTCTTCGCAGCGGCAGGACTCTCCCTCCTCTTCGACCGACGCAAGCGCAAGCGGGACACCGCCGCCGGACTCGTCCCGGACGCCACATGAGTTCGCCGTCCGAGCGGTACGCGCAGGCTCAGGAGAGCGCTGCGCACCCGGAGACGGCGGCGTTCGCCGCGCGCCAGCGCTTCCAGCTCGATCCGTTCCAGCTCGCCGGCTGCCACGCCCTGGAGAACGGACGCAGCGTTCTCGTGGCCGCCCCCACGGGTGCCGGGAAAACCATCGTGGGGGAGTTCGCCATCCACTTGGCGATGCAGACCGCGACGGACAAGGCGTTCTACACCACGCCGATGAAGGCGCTGTCCAACCAGAAGTTCCGCGAACTCGTCGATGTGTACGGTGCGGACGACGTCGGTCTGCTGACGGGCGACACCAACATCAACGGCAACGCACGCATCGTGGTCATGACCACCGAGGTCCTGCGGAACATGATCTATGCCGACTCCGCGGCTCTGCGCGACCTGCGCTACGTCGTGATGGACGAGGTGCACTATCTGGCCGACCGCTTCCGGGGTGCCGTCTGGGAAGAGGTCATCATCCACCTCCCGCCCCGCGTGCGCCTGGTCTCGCTGAGCGCGACGGTGTCGAACGCCGAGGAGTTCGGCGACTGGCTCGACACGGTTCGCGGTGACACCGAGGTCATCGTCTCCGAGATCCGTCCGGTGCCGTTGGAGCAGCACGTGCTCGTGCGCGACGACCTGCTGCCGCTCTTCGACGACCGTGCCGGCATCGCCACGGCCCAGGTGAACCAGGAGCTCATGCGCATCCGGTCGTTCACCGGCTCCACCTACGAGAGCAACCGTCAGGCGCAGTCGTATCGCAGCAACCGGCACGCCGGGCGGCAGGCCCCCCGACCGCCGCGGGGCGGGCGTCGCCCCGTGCGCGCGGCGAACGCGCGCCGGATCGAGCGCATGGACCGCCCGGACGTGGTCGAGCTACTGGAACGCTCGAACCTGCTCCCCGCCATCTTCTTCATCTTCAGCCGCGTGGGCTGCGACGCCGCGGTGCAGCAGGTACGGCGCTCCGGGCTCCGCCTGACCTCGGCGGAGGAGCGCGCCGAGATCCGGGCCATCGTCGAGGAGCGCACGCGCACTCTGCAGGACGAGGATCTCGGGGTGCTGGGCTACTGGGAATGGCTGGACAACCTCGAACGGGGCGTGGCCGCCCACCACGCGGGCCTCCTGCCGGCCTTCAAAGAGGTCGTCGAGGAGCTGTTCCAGCGCAAGCTGCTCAAGGTCGTCTTCGCGACCGAGACGCTGGCCCTCGGCATCAACATGCCGGCGCGGACGGTGGTGCTCGAGAAGATGGAGAAGTTCAACGGAGAGGCTCGCGTCGCGATCACCTCCGGTGAGTACACACAGCTCACGGGCCGCGCCGGGCGCCGCGGCATCGACGTCGAGGGGCACGCGGTCGTGCAGTGGAGCGAGGGCATGGACCCGCAGGCCGTCGCCGCCCTCGCGTCGCGGCGGACCTATCCGCTCAACTCCAGCTTCCGGCCGACGTACAACATGGCCGTCAACCTCATCGACCTGTTCGGCCAGGCGAGAGCCCGGGAGATCCTGGAGTCGTCGTTCGCCCAGTTCCAGGCGGACCGCGCCGTGGTCGGGCTGGCCAGACAGGTGCGGGAGGCCGAGGAGTCGCTGGCCGGCTATCAGTCGGCGATGGCGTGCGAGCACGGCGACTTCCCGGAGTACGCCGCCATCCGCCGCGAGCTGAGCGACCTCGAGAAGAAGAACCGGCAGGACACCCAGGCCCCGCGCGCTGCTCGGGACAAGCGGATGAAGCGGATCCAGACGCTCCGCACGCGGATGCAGCGCCACCCCTGCCACCGCTGTCCTGACCGCGAGAAGCACGCCCGGTGGGCCGAGCGCTACTGGAAGCTCAAGCGCCAGACCGATCGCACGCGCCGTCAGATCGAGACCAGGACCGGCACGGTGGCCCGCGTCTTCGACCGTGTCGTCGAGGTGCTGGAGACACTGGACTACGTCCGTCGCGACGAGGACGGGATGCACCTGACCGACGCCGGGCGCACGATGCGGCGGATCTACGGTGAGCGCGACCTGCTCGTGGCCGAATCGCTGCGTCAAGGCCTCTGGAAGGGGCTGGACGCGCCGTCGCTGGCCGCGATGGCATGCTGCCTCGTGTACGAACCGCGCCGCGATGAAGCGAATGCGGGGGAGCGGGGCCTCCCGAGGGGCGCCTTCCGAGCGGCATACGAGAAGACGACCGCTCTCTGGGCCGAGCTCGACGACCTGGAGCAGGACCATCAGCTCCCGGGAAGCGAGCCGCTGGCCGCCGGGCTCGCGGGTGCGATGCACGCCTGGGCGCGCGGCGGGATGCTCGACCGCGTCCTCATCGATGCCGACATGGCGGCCGGCGACTTCGTGCGGTGGGCGAAGCAGACCATCGACCTCCTGGATCAGCTGTCCATCGTCGCGGAAGACGCCGCGCTCGCACGCACCGCCCGGGCTGCCCTCGACGGTGTGCGCCGTGGCATCGTCGCCTACTCCTCGATGTGAGATCCGCCCGCATGACCGAAGCCTCCGTCCGTCGACGCGCCCTCCTGCCCCTCTGGGCCGCCGTTCCCCTGGCCGGCCTGGCTGCGCTGCTCATGGACCTCGCGTTCCCCGAGGCGGCGATCTGGATCCTGGCCTTCCCTGCCACCGCCCTGCTTCTGCTCGCGCTGATCGGCCGTCGGGCCGGGGGAGCGCTGCTCGTGGGTCTCGTGTACGGCGTCGTGTTCTTCGCGCTGCTCGTGTCGTGGACGTCTCGATACCTCGGGCCGCTGCCCTGGGCGGCTCTGAGCGTCGTCGAGGGCGTCCTCACGGCCGTCGGGCTCATCCCCGTGACCCTCGCGTACGGGTGGCTGCCCCGAGCCTGGCCGGGCGTGGCGGGACGTCTGCTGACCCTCCCGGCCGTCGTCGCGGCGCTGTGGGTGGGGCGGGAGCTGTTCCTCGGCTGGTGGCCGTACGGCGGCTTCCCCTGGGCTCGTCTCGGGATGAGCCAGGCCGAGAGCCCCCTCGCCGCGCTCTCCTCCTGGATCGGCGTGAGCGGGCTGAGCTTCCTCATGGTCTTCCTCGTCGCGATGGTGATCGAGATCATCCGGATGGGGCTCTGGCGGCGACCGATCACCCTGCTCGCGCCGGCCGCCCTCGTCCTGATCCTCTTCTTCACGCCGCTGTTCCCGACCACGCCGTCGGGCTCGATGCGCATCGCTGCGGTGCAGGGGAACGGGCCGACCGGCTACTTCGACGAGCGCGAGCCCTTCGCCGTGATCCAGGCGCAGACGGAGGCGACCGAGCCGCTGTACGGCGAGGACGTCGACCTGCTCGTGTGGCCGGAGGGCGGGCTCGATACGGATCCCTTCGCGAACTCCGTCATCGCGCGACGGATGACCCTGGTGTCGAACCGCATCGATGCGCCGCTGCTCGCCAACGCCGCCACCGGCCGCGGGAACCTCTACTACAACACCTCGATGCTCTGGCTGCAGGACGGCACAGCGCCGCAGAAGCACGACAAGCGTCATCCCGTGCCCTTCGGCGAGTACGTGCCGGATCGGGCCTTCTTCAACGCCCTGGTCCCGGATCTCATCGGGCTGATCCAGCGCGAATACACCCCCGGAACCAACCCGCCGATCGTCGAGGTGGGCGATGTCCGCGTCGGGCTGGCGATCTGCTTCGACGTGATCTACGACGACGTGATCACGGAGGGGCTGAACGGCGGCGCCGAGGTCCTGGTCTTCCAGACGAACAACGCCGATTTCCGCGGCACGGACGAGAATCTCCAGCAGCTCGCGTTCGCACGGATGCGCGCGATCGAGACGGGCCGGAGCGTCGTCAACATCTCCACGGTCGGCACGAGCCAGGTCATCCTCCCGGACGGGCGGACGGTCACGAGCCTGGACGCGGATGAGGCCGGAGCGATGCTCGAGGATGTCGAGCTCCGCTCCGGCCTCACGGCGGGAATCGTCCTGGGCCCCTGGCTGCAGCAGGTGCTGCTCTGGGGCGGTCTGGGCGCGCTCGGTCTCGGGTGGTGGCGCGCCCGTCGGCGCTAGGCGCCGATCTTCTCTCGGGTGGGGTCCTCGCCGGCACCGCGCCGGGCTCGGATGTACGCGAGGCGCTCTTCGAGAAGCTCCTCCAGCTCCGCACGGGTACGGCGCTCCATGAGCATGTCCCAGTGGGTGCGGGCGGCCTTCTCGTCGGTGACCTCGAGGGTGACGGCCTCGCCGTCGACCTTCAGGCGGGCTTCCGCTCCGCAGGAACGGCACTCCCAGGTCTGAGGCGGTTCGGCATCGGCGGCGAACATGAGCGTGGTGTCGTGTCCGCAGGTGTCACAGGTGTAGGTGGTTTCACGGCGCTCCATGAAAACGACGCCCTCTTCGCTCTGTAGGCTCTGGGCGCCGAGTCGGATGCCGCGCAGGCTGCGATCTGCCATTGTGTGGTCCTCTCGTCGCTGTCAGGTATAACGTTCGAGCCTGTGCGCTTCATCCACGTCGGGGCGTTCTGCGCGGTATTCACAGGGGAATCCCAGCGCCGGAGGATATGGGGCGCTCAGGGCTTCCGGAACGTGGCGACGGCGAGGTCGGCGCGGTCGGTCACGACGCCGTCCACACCCGCGTCGATGAGGCGCCGCATCTCGTCCGCGTCGTTCACGGTCCAGACGTGGACCTCGGTGTCGGCCCGGTGGGCGGCGCGGAGGAGTGCGGGCGTCAGCACCCTGATCGCGCCGTGACGCTCGGGGATCTGCAGGGCGTCGATCTCCCGGAGCAGTCTGCCGGGGGAGAGGCGCACCGCGGAGAGCGAACGCAGAGCCGCGATCGTCCGACTCCCGCCGGAGGTGGCGGGCCGGAGCGCGGTGCCGGTCTGCCGCACGGCTTCCAGTGTCGCCCGCCGGTTGGCATCCGAGAAGCTGGTGACGAGGACACGATGCGTGTGCGCGGCGAGGATCGGGCCCAGCGGCGCCGCGGCGGCCGGTGTCTTCACGTCGATGTTGAACCGGGTCTCCGGGAATGCGGAGAGCGCCTCGGCCACCGTGAGCAGACCGCCGTGCTCGGCGAACAGCGCGCTCAGCTCCCGCGTCCTGACCTCGTGGACGGCGCGCGGATCGTCCACGAGACGGCGCAGATCGTGATCGTGGAAGAGCACGACGTCACCGTCGGCGGTGATCTGGCAGTCCGTTTCGATGTACTCGGCCCCGGCGGCATGAGCCGCGGCGAAGGCGGCCGCGGTGTTCTCCCAGACGCCGGATTCCCGCCCCTCGGCGGTCACCAGGCCCCGATGGGCCAGGATGCGGGGCTGCTCGGCCTTGACGAAGTACGGGTGCGTCACACGCCGGCGGGGGGAGTGGTCGAACCCTGGCCTGTCTTGGGAGTGAAGGCCGTGCCGATGCCCTTGAGTGCCTCGGTCAGCTCGCTCGGGATGATCCAGAGCTTGCTGGACGGGCTCTCGCTGATCTTCGGGAGCATCTGCAGATACTGGTACGCGAGGAGCTTGTCGTCCGGCGCGCCCTGGTGGATCGCGGTGAAGACGCTCTGGATCGCCTCCGCCTCACCCTGGGCGCGCAGGACCGCCGCCTGCTTGTCACCCTCGGCTCGGAGGATCTCCGCCTGACGAAGGCCCTCCGCCTCGAGGATCGCGGACTGCTTCGTCCCCTCGGCGGTGAGGATCGCGGCGCGGCGGTCCCGCTCGGCGCGCATCTGCTTCTCCATGGAGTCCTGGATGGAGACGGGCGGGTCGATCGCCTTGAGCTCGACGCGGCCCACGCGGATGCCCCACTTGCCCGTCGCCTCGTCGAGGACCACGCGGAGCTGTCCGTTGATGTTGTCGCGGCTCGTCAGGGCCTCTTCGAGGTTCAGACCACCGACGACGTTGCGGAGAGTCGTGGTGGTGAGCTGTTCCACGGCGCCGAGGTAGTTCGCGATCTCGTAGGTCGCGGCACGGGCATCGGTCACCTGGAAGTAGACGACGGTGTCGATGGAGACGACGAGGTTGTCCTCGGTGATCACGGGCTGCGGCGGGAAGGACACCACCTGCTCGCGCATGTCGATCAGCGGCCGCAGGCGGTCGATGAACGGCACGAGGATGTTGAGGCCGGGGGAGAGGGTCTTGTGGTACCGGCCGAGCCGTTCCACCACGCCGGCGGTCGCCTGCGGGATGATGCGGATCGCCCGCGCGATCGTGACGATCACGAAGATGATGACCGCGATCACCAGGATCCAGATGATCACGGTCGGGATGATCGATGCGTCGTCCACGCGTGCTCCTAGTCGTTGAGGGGTCGGACGATGGCGGTCGCGCCGTTGATCGCACTGACGGCGACAGGCGCCCCCGCGGGGATGGCCATCGGGGTGGTCGTCCTGGCTGTCCAGGTGTCGCCGTTCGCGAGCTTCGCCTGGCCGGAGATCTGCGTGATCTCACTGAGCGCGATGCCGCGGAGGTCGACCAGCGCCTCGACGTTCGAGCGCGTGGGATCGGCTCCGCGGTGCAGGCGGCGCAGGAGGGGTGGCCGCAGGAAGAGGATGAAGAGGGCGGATGCCAAGGCGGCGATGAGGATCTGGATCCAGACCGGGAGGCCGACGAAGTCGGTGACGAGACCGATCACGCTCCCGAAGCTCAGCATCAGGAAGGTGAAGTCGAGGGAGAGCATCTCGATGACGAGGAAGACGGCGATGAGGACCAGCCATCCGATCCATGCCCAGTGGTCGATGAACGTGACGAACGTCGAGAAGTTGTCCATGCGGCCTCCTTTGCCGTCAACGTACCACGCGCGGCGACAGCCGACCGGCTGCCACCGCGCCCCCTTGGTAATCTGTGAGAGCCGTGCGCTCACGGCGTTCCACGCACCATGAGGAGTCACCCGTGACCGACGTTCTTCCCGCAGGATCCCTCGACGGCAAGGTGGCCCTCGTCACCGGCTCATCGCGGGGGATCGGCGCCGACACCGTGCGGTACCTCGCCGAGGCCGGCGCCGACGTCGTGATCAACTACCGGAACAAGGCGCCGCGCGCGGAGAAGCTCGCGGCGCAGCTGCGCGAGCTCGGCCGTCGGGCGCTGGTCGTCGGTGCGGATCTCACCGACCCCGCGTCGGTCGCCGAGATGTTCGACGCCGTCCGCGCCGAGTACGGGCGCCTCGATGTGCTCGTCCTGAACGCGTCGGGAGGCATGGAGTCGGGCATGGCCGAGGACTACGCCCTGAAGCTCAACCGTGACGCGCAGCTCAATGTGCTCGACGCCGCGACGCCGCTGCTGTCGGACGGCGCACGCGTCGTGTTCGTCACCAGCCACCAGGCGCACTTCATCCGCACGACGCCGACGATGCCCGAGTACGAGCCCGTCGCGCTCTCCAAGCGCGCCGGTGAGGACGCGCTGCGGGAGCTCATCCCCGGTCTCGCGGAGAAGGGGATCGGCTTCACGGTCGTCTCCGGCGACATGATCGAGGGCACGATCACCGCGACGCTGCTCGAGCGCGCGAACCCGGGTGCCATCGCCGAGCGCCGCGAGTCCGCCGGCCGCCTCTACAACGTGTCCGAGTTCGCCGCGGAGGTCGCCAGGGCCGTGATCGATCCCGTCCCCGCGGACAACACCCGCCTCGTCGGCGACGTGAGCGCCTTCGCCGCGGAGTAGTCGTCAGACGCCAAACGCCCCGGACCCGCTGCTGCAGGTCCGGGGCGTCTCGCGTCTGCGGATCAGACGGCGGCAGCGCCCGTGGTGAAGGCCTTCTCGTCCTTGCCGAGGGTGATCGCGCGGATGATCTGCACGATGCCGAGCACGACGAGCGAGATGCCCAGGAGCAGCCAGAGCGCGAAGCCGGCGATGACCGGCGAGAAGAGGACGATGATTCCGGCGATGATGCTGAGGATCGCGTAGATCAGCGTCCAGACCCGCGATCCGTCGCTGCCGAGCAGCGAGAGCGCCACGACGCCGTCGACGATCCAGCTCACGCCGATGAAGATCACGACGACCAGCGCGAGGGTGGCGGCGGCGACGTTCAGGTTGAAGAACGCGATGACGCCGGCGACGATGTAGAGCAGGCCGAGCACGATGTGTCCGACGCGCGACCAGCCGCCCTTCGCGCGGGAGAAGATGCCGAGGCCGATGTACACGACTCCCGCGACGATCAGGTAGGACGCGAAGATCGCCGTCACGATGACGGCCGACTTCACCGGCCAGACCAGCAGCGCGATGCCCGCGAGCAGCGCGAGAACGCCGGAGACCGCGAGAGCGACGCGGATGGATTTGAAGAACGACTTCGTTTCAGCGAGTGCTTCAGACATGGCGGGGAACCCCTTCTGAGAGAATCCTGTGAGGATGCCCCCAGGGTAGCGCCGGATCTCCGGCAGCGGGGGAGGAGGGCCTCCGCGCGTCGCGGATGGTCATTCCGCGTCTTCCGGCGTCATGGCAGGATCATGACGTGACACCGGTGGATGATGCTCGCCTGCGGGAGCTTGTCGTGATGAGGAAGGTCCGCGACCGCATCGATCGCGAGTACGCGAAGCCCTTGGACGTCGAGGCTCTGGCGCGGGGCGTGCACCTGTCGGCCGGCCATCTCAGCCGGCGGTTTCGCGAGACGTACGGCGAATCTCCGTACTCCTATCTGATGACCCGCCGCATCGAGCGTGCCATGGCGCTGCTGCGTCGCGGCGACCTCAGCGTCACCGAGGTGTGCTTCGCGGTGGGCTGCTCCTCGCTGGGCACGTTCAGCACCCGGTTCTCGGAGCTGGTCGGTGTCCCACCCAGCGTGTACCGTGAACGCGCCGCGAACGTCGAGGGCATCCCGTCGTTCCACGCCAAGCAGGTCACCCGACCGATCAGGAATCGAGAAGCGCCGCGCCCCGAGGCGCACCTAACGTGAGCATCATGAAGATCAGCATCCACTACGCCTTCCTCCCGCACACCGACGCCGACGCCGCCCTCGGCTTCTATCGCGACGCCCTCGGCTTCGAGGTGCGCAACGACGTCGGATACGACGGCCTGCGCTGGCTCACGGTCGGCCCGGTCGGCCAGCCCGAGACCTCGATCGTCCTCCACCCGCCGGCCACCGACCCCGGCATCACCGAGGCGGAGCGGCAGACCATCCTGGAACTCATCGCGAAGGGCAGCTATGGCGCTCTCACCCTCGCGAGCGATGACCTGGACGCCCTGTTCGAGCGGCTGGTCGCTGTCGGCGCCGATGTCGTCCAGGAGCCGATGGACCAGCCCTACGGCGTCCGCGACTGCGCTTTCCGCGATCCCGCCGGCAACCTGCTCCGTATCAACCAGGCCGCCTGACGGCGCCACCACCACGAAGGACGCCGCATGACCGCTGCCGAGCACCCCGCGGACACCCACGACCTCATCCGCGTGCAGGGCGCGCGCGAGAACAACCTCAAGGACGTGAGCGTCGACATCCCGAAGCGACGCCTCACGGTGTTCACCGGTGTCTCGGGGTCGGGGAAGAGCTCTCTCGTCTTCGACACGATCGCCGCCGAATCGCGTCGGATGATCGACGAGACGTACAGCGCCTTCGTGCAGGGCTTCATGCCATCGGTGCCGCGCCCCGACGTCGACGTGCTGGAAGGACTCACCACGGCGATCATCGTGGACCAGGAGCGTCTCGGCGCGAACCCGCGGTCGACCGTCGGCACCGTGACGGATGCCAACGCCATGCTCCGCATCCTGTTCAGCAAGCTGGGCCAGCCCTACATCGGCGGTCCGACGGCGTTCTCGTTCAACATCCCGACGCAGAAGGCCAGCGGCGTCATGACCGGGCCGGGTGGCGAGAAGAAGATCGTGAAGGACGCGATCTACCTCGGCGGCATGTGCCCGCGATGTGAAGGCAGAGGAGTGGTGTCGGACCTCGACCTGTCCCAGATCGTCGATGAGTCGAAGTCCCTCGACGAGGGCGCGATCATGGTGCCCGGCTACACCGCCGACGGCTGGATGGTGAAGGGGTTCTCGCAGTCCGGGTTCTACCCGGGGGACAAGCCCATCTCGTCCTTCACCGACAAGCAACGCCACCTCTTCCTCTACGGAGAGGTCACGAAGGTCAAGATCTCGGGTATCAACATGACCTACGAGGGTCTGATCCCGAAGATCACGAAGTCCATGCTCTCGAAAGACCTCGATGCGCTCCAGCCGCACATCCGTGCCTTCGTCGAGCGCGTGGCCACCTTCGCGGTGTGCCCGGAGTGCGACGGTACTCGTCTCACCGAGGGCGCGCGATCCTCGAAGATCGACGGCGTGAGCATCGCCGACGCGTGCCGTATGCAGGTGACGGATCTCGCCGCGTGGGTCCGCGGCCTGGATCTCCCGGGAGCCGGGCCGCTGCTCCAGGCGCTGAGTGCCAACCTCGACGCCTTCGTGACCCTCGGCCTGGGGTACCTGAGCCTGGACCGGCCCTCGGGGACGCTGTCCGGGGGAGAGGCGCAGCGGATCAAGATGCTGCGGCACCTGGGGTCCTCGTTGACCGACGTCACCTATGTGTTCGACGAGCCGACGATCGGGCTGCATCCGCACGACATCCAGAGGATGAACGGCCTGCTGCTCCGGCTCCGCGACAAGGGGAACACGGTACTCGTCGTCGAGCACAAGCCGGAGACCATCGCGATCGGCGATCACGTCGTGGACCTGGGGCCGGGTGCGGGAAGCGCCGGGGGAGAGATCTGCTATCAGGGGAGCGTCGAGGGTCTCACAGCCAGTGGAACACTGACGGGGCAGCACCTCGACGACCGTGCACAGCTGAAGGACGCCGTACGTGACCGCACCGGCGCGATCGAGGTGCGCGGCGCATCCACGAACAACCTCCAGAACGTCGACGTCGACATCCCGACCGGCGTCCTGACCGTCGTCACCGGTGTCGCCGGCTCCGGTAAGAGCTCGCTCATCCACGGTTCGGTGACGGGACGCGAGGGCGTGGTGGCGATCGATCAATCCGCCATCAAGGGCTCGCGTCGCAGCAACCCCGCGACGTACACGGGGCTGCTCGAACCCATCCGGAAAGCCTTCGCGAAGGCGAACGGCGTGAAGCCCGCCCTGTTCAGTGCGAACTCCGAGGGCGCCTGTCCTACGTGTAAGGGCGCGGGTGTCATCATCACCGAGCTCGGGTTCATGGACACGATCGAGACCCCCTGTGAGGACTGCAGCGGTAAGCGCTTCCAGGCGGCGGTGCTGGAGTACAAGCTCGGCGGCAAGGACATCACAGAGGTGCTCGACCTTCCGGTCTCCGAGGCTCGTGTGTTCTTCAGCGAGGGCGAGGCCAAGCTCCCGGCCGCGGCTGCCATCCTCGGACGCCTGGAGGACGTGGGGCTCGGGTACCTGTCGCTCGGCCAGCCGTTGTCGACTCTGTCGGGCGGTGAACGACAGCGCATCAAGCTCGCGATCCAGATGGGCGAGAAGGGCGACGTGTACGTGCTGGACGAGCCGACGACGGGTCTGCATCTCGCTGACGTCGACACGATCCTCGGCCTGTTGGATCGACTCGTCGACGCCGGCAAGACGGTGGTCGTCATCGAGCATCACCAGGCCGTCATGGCACACGCCGATTGGATCATCGACGTCGGACCGAGAGCCGGCCACGACGGCGGCCGCATCGTGTTCGAGGGAACGCCTGCCGAGCTCGTCGCTGACGGGTCGACGCTGACGGGCGAACATCTCGCGGCGTACGTCGGTCGGTGAGGGGAAAGTCGAGCGATCCGGGCCCGCTCTCGCGCTCCCTACCCTTCATACGGATTATCCGATAATGCACATTATGTCAGGTTGAAGACGACATCTTGTCGTTTACTGCGAATCCGCCGGTCTGCCACCACTCCCCTTTGATGGACTGGAGTAGATCGAGTTTGAGGTTAGTTGGAGCTGCAGTCTGGAGCAAGTTGGGAGCCCTACCGCCTGTCTGCGCCATCCCGAACCCTTGAATTTACGCGGGTTGGCGGAGGTGGCAAGTCCAGAGTTGCGCGATTCGCAGTTTGTGCGATAAATTCCTGTTTTATGCGAGACTTTGTCCCGGAACATTCCCGGCAGCACGCGTCACACTTCTTGCCCGGCGGGATGGTCTACTTCGACGAGAAGGAGGCCGTGTGGCGGGCGATGCAGGCCGGGTGGGCTGCGCAACAGATGGCCAGAAACCTCTCTTCGGCCACGGTCGTCGGCCGCACATCCATCCTCAACCGCTTCTTCAAGTTCGCCGAGAAGTATCCCTGGCAATGGAACGTCGAAGACGTCGACAGCTTCTTCCTCGAACTCAGGACCGTGCGCCACGCCGCTCATTCGACTGTGTTGGGATATCAGAACGCCCTTCGCATGTTCTTGGCTTACGTGACGGATGCGCGATACGGATGGGTAGAAGAATGTGGAAAGCGCTTCGGCGAGCATCCTGCTCAGGTCTTCCACGAATGGAACACAGCGCGCCACGTTCAGGAGGCGATGGGCCGTCCTGGCAAGCGCCCGTACACACGTGACGAGCTGCAGGACCTCTTCGATTGTGCGGATGACCGAGTCGCGCGGATTCGTGAGTCCGGCAGTAAGGGATGGATCCCTGCTTTCCGTATCGCGACGATGATGAAGGTCGCATACGCCTGGGGGTTACGGCGTAACGAAGTGCGCTCTCTCGAGGTCGTCGATCTTGCGGCCAACCCTCAACATCGCCGAGCCTTCCGAAACGTCGGCTTCGTTTACGTCCGCTTCGGAAAGGCGATGAGGGGTTCGCCTCCCAAGCGGCGAGCCGTAGCGACGCTCCCCCAGTTCAAATGGGCCGTCGACTGCGTCGAAGAGTGGCTCGAGGATGTTCGACCTCTAATTGCAGGAGCCGGGTCGATGAGTCTTTGGCCCTCCGAGCGTGGCGGTGGCCTTGCGCCCATCACAGCGGACTCCGTCTCACGCATGTTCACTGCGGTCCGGCGAGAAGTCGGATTGGACGACGGACTCGACTTCCATTCACTGCGACGTTCGTACGTTACGCATCTGGTGGAGCTCGGGTACGACGCCTTCTTCATCCAACAGCAAGTGGGACACGAGCACGGATCAACTACGAGCATCTACACTGGCCTCTCCCCCGACTATCGAGCTCGCATCGTGACTGACGCGATTGCGCGAATGGCTGATGAAATGGACTCTGAAGCCGACTAGAGGAGAGATCAGGCATGGAGAAGAAGGTCACGCACACATGGAGACTGCGCGAGGTGATGGCCTCGCGAGGGCTATTTAACATCTCCGACTTGATCCCGATTCTCGTTGACTATGGCATTGAACTGTCGCCCTCCCAGCTATACCGGCTTCTCGGCGGCTCGCCAGAGCGTATAAATCTCACTCTGTTGCACACAATTTGTGAAGCACTTGATTGCGAACTTACTGACCTGTCGGTGCGACACGTTGTCGCGACCCCCACGAGGCTCAAGAACACCGGCACCCATGGCCGAACCAACGACCCACAGCGCCCTCGCCGCGCGCGAATACACAGACCAGAATGAAGTTTCATTAGATGAGCAATACACGGACCGATCCCGCCTGTGCCCGATGCGACCGCGAGGAAGTCCGGTTCGCCACGACCTGGCCCGAAGGACGCATCTGCCGCCGCTGCTATCAACGGGCGACCCGTATCCACGGCACCTGTCCAAAATGTGGTGTCAACCGCTTGTTGCCAGGACTCCTGGCGAGCGGGGAGCCGGCCTGCGTCGACTGCACCGGAATTCCCAAGGACTTCCACTGCTCGAGATGCGGGCGTGAGGACGAGCCTGTACGGCGAGGACTCTGCGCACATTGCTGCCTCAACGACGATCTCACGGTCCTCCTAGCCGGACCCGATGGAGAGGTGTCCCCCGCCGTACAGCCTCTGTTCGTTGCGCTGACAACTCAGCGGAACGCACGCAGCGCCACGATCTGGCTGACAAAGAATCATGAGACGCGGGAACTTCTTCGCGCATTCGCCACTGGCGCTATTGAGATGACGCATGCCGCGTTCGATACGCACCCCGCGCCGGAGCGCGTGGCCTTTCTTCGCACGCTGCTTGTCGAGCACGGCATCCTAGAGAAGACCGACATCGAGGTTCAGAAGTTCGACGCGTGGGTCACGACCGAGGTTTCCTCTCTACCCGCGGGTGACAAGCAGATCATTCTCCAGTACGCGCGCTGGGTTCATGTCCGCAGAATCCGGGATCTGCTGAGCGCAGGTAAGTTCAAGCCCGGCTCCGTCCTCTACTCCCGTCAATCCATCACCGCTGCAATCGACTTCCTTGCCTACGTCGGGTCGCGTCACACGCTTCGTCGAGACCTTGAACAGATCGATATCGACGAGTGGCTCAGCGAGGGGCCCACGACTCGCAGTCTCGCGCGACCCTTCGTGCGCTGGTGCATTCAGCACAACCACTTGCCGCCTGTCAACTTTCCTTATCGTGTAGCGAAGTCGGTGCCGATTCTCACCCAGCAAGAACGACTGGAACACCTTCGGCGGGTCGCATCAGATGAGGCGATCTCGACTTACCTGCGTGTCGCTGGCGCGCTACTCCTGCTCTTCGCGCAGCCGATTACGCGAATCGCCGCGATGACCCTGGACCAGGTCGAGGTCGGCGAAGTCATCGTACTGCGGATCACTCAGGACGAGGTTATCGTGCCCCCACCATTCGACCGCCTGATCCGCGAGCACATCGTCGCCTTGCCGAATCTCAACACCTCAGCTCACCGCGACAACAAATGGCTGTTCCCTGGGGGATCGCCGGGAAAGCACCTGAGCTCCAATCACCTGATGACCGGACTCAGGAACGACGGCATTGATCTAAGGGCCGCGAAGAACGCAGTACTGCGTAGGCTCGTACTCGAGCTACCTGCGCCGGTGGTCGCAGACTCACTTGGCTACAGTTACAACGTCGCCGAACGGCACCGCCTGGACGCGGGTGCCATGCACCTGGGGTACGTCTCCTTGATGGTGGCGGACGAACCCGACGCCGGCGCGGATGGCTAGCCCTCCCCCAGCTAGCGAGCCGTCACATCTGGCTTGTCGTCAGGTAAGAGCTCTTGAAGGGGAATCTCAAACACTTGGGACAGTGCGAGAAGCGTCTTCAGGCTAGGGTTCGCCGGTGCTCCCGACTGGGCCTGCCCACGCTCGTACCTGATGTACGTCAGTCGTGAAAGACCGGCTCTGTACGCCACGGCCTCTTGCGAAAGACCGCGTGCAACTCGCAGGCGATGAACCCGAAGTCCGAACGCGGCGGCGAAGGCTCCCCACGCTTCGCTGCTGGTCGTCTCCTGTCTGCCCACTCATCCAGCCTTGTGACAAAACCATCGGTCATGGTTTTGTCTATGTGACATAATTGGCCGCAGTCATACGAAACATTCACTTCATCGACGGAGCGCACCCCGCGCGTCTCGACCTGCACGTGTGCCACTGCGCTTCGGCTCCGGGTCGCCTCGATGTGCAGGTCCCGTTCAGGTCGACCCCGATTGCGGAGTTGTAGTGACTGATCCCCGACCGATCTGGTGGAGTGCCACGGAGGTCGATGCTCCCGACACTTGGATTGAGGCGTTCGACGCGCTCACCGATGAGGAGCGAGCCGACGAGATGGGCCTGACTGCGGCCATCTTCATCGCGCGCGTGCGCCGACGCACTGGCCGCGGACCGACGTTCTCAGAGACGTTCGCCGAACTCTTCCCGAGTAGCCAGCTCCACCCCGAATGGCCTCCGGGTCTCACCTACCCGGTGCGGGCGACGATCCACCATGCATTCCGTCTGCACGTGGCGATTCAATGGAAGCGACGTGGCTGGATCTGCTGGGATCCGGGCGTGGAACGCAGCCTGCGGGTGGGCCCTACGTTCCGGGAGCGGTCACGCGCTCGTCAGGCCGCGAGGGCGAGATGACACTCCCCCACATCAGCCAGGGAACTGGGGTTGAATCATGAGGACACCGCCGCCGCGGAAAGCTCTCGAGCTCGCATCGACGGTCGACCTACCTGACCAGCGCGTGGCTGTGGTCGGCGACATCCACGGCGACTTCCGATGGCTGGACATCGTCGCTAGGGCAGTTCAGACGCTCGCACCGGACGTCACCACCATGCTGCAGCTCGGCGACTGGGCGATGGATCCCGGCACGACGGACGAGGCTCTCGATGGAACTGGCATCGAGCGCGTCTACGTGACGCTGGGTAATCACGAGCCCTGGGGCCAGATCACCCCGCTGCTGAACGCGCACCCCGGCTGTGCTATACGGGTCTCTGAGATCACCTGGATTCTGCCGAGGCCCGCACGCCTGACTATCGGCGGCCGCAGCGTCCTCTCGCTTGGCGGCGCGGTGTCCGTCGACCGGGCATGGCGGGTCGAGGGGGTGAGCTGGTGGCCGGACGAGGAGATCACCCGAGACCACGTGGCGGCGGCCATTGCGGGAGGACCCGCGGACTTGATGCTGACTCACGAGTCGCCCGCTGGCACGCCGGTGCGCGCAGTCCGGGAGATCCTGCGGACGAACCCGTTCGGATTCCCCGACGATGCCCGAGCAGACTCGGCTACCTCTCGCGCTCGGGTGGCGAAGGTGTGGAACATCGTGTTCCCAGAGCTTCTCGTCCACGGCCACATGCACGCACCCGGCGGTGGCGCCACTGATGATGGCCTCCGTGTGGCGAGCCTTGGTCAGGATGGGCAACAGGGCAACCTTGGCTTTCTCGACATGCGGACCCTGCGCATCGAAACGCCGACGCTCCGGCAGATCCGAGAGGCCGCCGGGCGATGAACAGTACGAATCCGTGGGACTCCATCGTCGGGTCGTGCTACACGTCCGAGTCATTGGCTCGTGTCCTCGGGTGGACCGAAGCAGAAGTGGTCACAGCAGCCGCTAGGTTGACGGTGCTAGAGCTTCTCACCGTGGAGCGTGTCCGGCTCTATCCCACTTTTCAAGTGCACGAGGGGCGCATGGTGGGAGGACTCGACGCCGTCCTTCAGGTCCTGAGCAACGGGACGCAGTCACGGTGGACGTGGGCGCAGTGGCTGAACACGCGGGTCGATGATGACTCGGGCGAAGAGGGTCCTAGCGCCATCGAACAGCTGCGCGAAGGACATCTGGGTGATGTCCTTCACAGCGCGCGTCACGTCGCTTGGACGTGGAGCACATGACCTGACGGTGGAGCCGACCTCGCGCAGCAGTCCACTCCGCGAGCATTGAGGTTATGGTCGCTCGGTAACCGTGAGCTGGTGGCGGATCTCGTCGATGGTTTTCAGCACGGCAACGGTTTCGTCGAGGGTATGGATTGGCGACTCTCGGAGGCCCTCGTCGAGGAACTTCGCCAGCGCGACAGCCTGGGTGCTCAGTGCGTCGTACTGAACCTCGACGAAAGTGTCCCGCCACTCTTCGGGCTTGTCAACGTCGCCGGTTTGGGTGGTGAGGGTAATGCCGTCCGGGGTGAAGGACGAGCTCGGGAGATCGACCCGCGCGAGCGTGCCGACCTCAGCTTGGGTGGATCACCTCAAGCCTCGGCGAGTCAACGGTCACCCTTCCGGAGACGATCCGGATTCGCCATGCGGCGACCTGAATGGGTGCGCTGGCCGAACAGATCAGCGCGAGGAATCGTTCGAATCGAAGTTCGGGATCAGTGAGATGCCGAACGTATGTCGCCAGATCAACCTCGCTCGGAATCAGTTCAGTAGCAGGGTGAGTGTGCCACTCGCCGATCCAGCGGGACCTATCAAGCCGGTACAAACGCGAGGACTCGGCCTCCGTGTGCTCACGGTCGCGAGAGAAGTTCGCGGGTCCATGGATGGCCTTGGGCCCGGGGGTGGTGGCGTGCTCTATGACCTCGGCGGAGTCCGAGCCGAACAGGGCACCGCCCGTTTCGAGCGCGCCGCTGCCCCCGCGGATCACCTCGGCGATGGCCTCGACCGCTCGTGGACGGATCTTCAGGGCCATGTCGCTTCTCAAGCGTGATGACATGACGGGCAGTCGTAATAGGGCCGCGTTGCTGCGTACCATTGCATATTCATAGTCCGCCGGGCATCGAATGGCGGGCCGAATGAACCAGAAGGGCGGAGTGCGAGAACGAGGTTGTCGTCCTCGAGGGACTGGCCAGGTTCGCCGGCCTGCCTCAGAAGGGTTGCGATAGCAATTTTCGCTGCGATACTTCCGATGAGGTGAAGGTCACCACCGACGGCCGTCATCGGGTTGTGGCGCGTGCCCTCACCATAGCCGCGGTCCAGTGTTGGTTCGGGATCCATCTGACCCGTGTCACGGAGGCGTCGACGTTGGCAGTCGAGACAGCCGACCTCGGGCAACGCCCGAATGCGTAGGATTTCGCCGTACTGGCCATCTCCGAGAACGCATGCGAACACGACAGGCTTGCCCGCACGCCGGGCGAGGTGACTGACCACTCGTCGCGGTTCAACTCCGTCAACCGTGCACACGACAATGTCGGAGATGTCGAGCATCGGACGGATGAAATCGGCGTTTTCGATGACGTCCAGCGGGAAAGGAGACGTCTTGGTCTCTGGCCACTCCCGGCTGAGGTGCTCGTGGAGAGCGTCAACCTTCATCTTGCCCACGTCCCCGCGGCCCAGGACATGACGAGGGACGTTATGAAACAGGAGGCGGTCGGGATCGACGAGATCCATCTGACCTATGCCGTAACTCGCCAACGCCTCGGCCGCAGCCGAGCCGATGCTCCCCGTGCCGATGACCAGAGCGCGTTGCGACTCAAGCAGCTTCGCGGGCCAAAGCCCCTCGAGCGATGTCACCAGCTCGGCGCCGGTCTGAATGTCAAGCATGGCCGGTTCGACATAGTCCGGAGTAATCCTCCACGCGTTCCACTTGGGTAGTCGTTCGCCCTCTCGGAATTCGGGCGGCTCCTCGCAGTAGGTCACGGCAAGATACCAACTGCCGGGTTTGGGCGGGAAAGCAGCCGGCAAGATGCTCTGGAAGTCATCGAACGGCAGTCGAGAGTCTTGCGCACGGAGCTGCCATGCGAGCACCGCAACACGCTCATCAACGCGGTACCAGTAGCCAGATGGATACCAGTCCGCCACGGTCAGGAAGTGCTCGGGGGCCTCGTTGAGTTTGACGCGGTCGGAGTCTTCGTTGGAGATAGCCATAATGAGCGCGGTGCTATCCGGGATCGATAGCCGGCAGGTAAGGTTCCCCCACCCATATGAGAGATCGATGACTTCCATCGCCTCGCTAGGAAGCAGGACGAGCCAAGGTGACGTCATTTCGGCTCCTTGGCGGTCGAGGAGATGAGTTCATCGAGCATGTCATCTTCGACGATTCCGTTCTTCGTCATTCTGTCGACCGCGCCGGCTTCCAATAGGGCGTACTCGATGATCCACCCGCTGGCCTTGAGAAGCAGCTCGCTCGTCCGTGAGTTGAGCGTCCATTGATCTGCGTCACGGAGAAGGCACAGAGCGCCGTTTGGGAGGACGTGGAACGCCTCGAAGCTGCGAAGGACGATGGGCGGTGCCGGTTGCTTGCAAATGACTGTGGGCGGGACGGCGGGAAACGCATGTCGATACTCGACGTGGACACGCCCCGGAACCTTCACGAGGTCGCGCAAACCGATAGGCTCGGGCCGCGAGAACGGCCAGATCAGAATCTCGCCCTCGAACCGGCCGGCGTTCTCGGGCACCCACTCGAGATCCGGGGCGACGGACGCGACATCGAGTTTCTCCAGTTCAAGCCGTGCCGGGTCGTCCACCCACCACGAGCGGCGCTCGAGCGTCATCCCTGGGGCGAGTCGCGAATGGGCCGCGGGCCGGGGTCGGACTCCGTACCAGCGGGAAGAACGAGCGGGAACGCTGGACCGAACAGCGACTGCCAGTGCTTCGTCGCCGCCGGCTGGTCGTTATCGGCGACGGCCTTGACCGCCTGCGCCGCGGCGTCAGCAGCATCCTCCAAGGCACGCCGCAGACCCGCGGTGTCAAGATCCGGTTGGATGAGGCCACAGAGCTTCGCTGGATCCTCGATGTACAGCGAGTGGACGGCTGCCCGCTCAAAGAAGTCCTTGAGCGCTGTGGGCCGATTGCTC
This sequence comes from Microbacterium sp. HSID17254, assembly GCF_003989315.1. Taxonomy (NCBI): domain Bacteria; kingdom Bacillati; phylum Actinomycetota; class Actinomycetes; order Micrococcales; family Microbacteriaceae; genus Microbacterium; species Microbacterium sp. HSID17254. The sequence goes on along the minus strand of NZ_RBLT01000005.1, from coordinate 88,181 downwards.
GCCTCCTCAAGACATTCCAAAGCGAGAACCTCCATCACCAGCGACTTCACTCGACCCGTCTGGTCCTCGTGCTGTCGCGACCAGTACTTGAGGAGGCGGACGAGGGGCCGAAAGAGGGCCCACTCTGACTGATGCGCGGCGACTTCGTCGATGAGGAACCTCGGATTGGCGGTGTCCCACCGACGATTGCGCTTACTGGGGATGAGAATACCGTTGTCGAGCCGGAGGGCTGGCATCACGTCGACGGTGAACGCGTTCTTGTCACCGGGGTCGTCGATGAAACACTTCGCGGCGCGATTGCGATCCGCGGTGTTCACCTGACGAACGAGCTGGGCTTTCGTTCCTCGGTTGACTGACAGCATCTCCGTGACGAGGTCACGGCAGCGCTCGATGGCTTGCTCAGCCGAGTCACCGGGCTGACCCCACTCCGGGTGCTCTCCTGGATCGAATTCAACGACGAGATCGACGTCGTGCACCGGCTGGAGCTGGGTGCTTCGCGCAAGTGAGCCCGAGCCCCACACCGTGTGAACGTCGACCGCGGTGAGTAGAGCCGATTTGAAGATGTCACGTCGCTCGCGAGCAGTCGCGACGATAGCCGGATCGGCATCAACGATTCTCTGCAGCTCCGTAAACGATTCGAACACCGTCATCGCGGCTCCTCCCCCTAGAACGCGGCCCCCAGCGGCCGCACGCCTAGCGTAGAACAGGTCTCCGACACTCCTGGGCAGACAGCTCCCGTGTCGACCTTATGCGCAAGAATCACGGAAGATCCCTTGACCGCTCCGGGAAGCTGGACGGCCTCAGCATGAGGAGTTTCGAATGGCCACCGCCGCACCCCAATCAGCTCCGACAGACGTGACAGGACCCATTTTTCTCTCTTACCGCCATTTCGACGGTTCGAAGATCCTTGCACGACTGGCATGGTTCCTCCGAGCCAGCGGCGTTCCTGTGTGGCGGGACCAGGACGATCTCCCACCAGGCGACACCGACGACCGGCTTTCGCAAGCTCTCGCCGACGGATTGTCCGGCGGCGTTCTCGTGATTACGCCGGATGTGGTGAACAGCCGCGTAGTTCGTCAAATCGAGGCCGAGAAACTCATCCAGCTCCATCTCGCAGACCCTCGATTCCAACTCCTCGTCGCGAATGACGTAAGGAACAAGCTGGGTCAGGTCGACTACGGCGCGCCCGACAGGCTCCTTTCGAGACCCCAGGAGGAACTGAAGGGAGTCGACCAACGCGGAACGGACGATGATGAACTTCTTCGGCTGACGAGATCGGCAGTTGGTCACCGAATGGTGCAGAATCGAGACCGCGTGGCCGCGGCGGGCTACTTCGACCTCACCATCCAGACACGCAATGTCGGACAGGTCTATGACCGAACCGGAGCACAGCTCGACATCCGCATCAGACCGTCGACCCACGAGCGGCTACCCAGCCCTGCTGGACTACGAGACCTCCAGCGCACCCTCTCGTTCCTACCTGACGCGGTTGTGACAACTGGAGCGAGGACCGTCAGACTCCGAGGCGGCGCGCACCTGTCCGTCGCATACGCACTCGGAGCAGCACTCCCGTCGTCGCGTGTCGGCGCCATCGCCGTCGTCGACCAACGGGAGGAGGAGTGGAGAGGTTCGTCCGAGGCGCACTTTCCGCCCCAACCGCACACACTCCAAGAGGATCTACCTATTGGTCAAGACGCTAATGAAGATTCGCGTGTGCTTGCTTATGTCGACCTCTTGCCAACTCGGAGCGACGCGGCATTCACCCGCTTCTTAGCGGAGCAGACAGGTGCCTATCTGTCGGCTATCGTTATTCGACGCGCCACCCCGGGTCTCATTCCGCCAGCTGATGCCGACACTATCGCCTCGGAAATAGCCGCCAGGATTCGGGTGTTGTCCGGCGACCACGATAACGCACCCGTGGATCTCATTCTGCGATGCCCTTTTGCTATCGCCGTCCTCCTAGGGCGCCTTTCCAACACACTTCGAATGCGCGTTTTCGAATGGGACGATAGCAGACTGCCGGGGGACGCATCAGCCAGGTACGTTGCTGCGCTCGACATTCAGGCAAGTAACCCGAGCGGTCCTATCACGGACGTTCTCATGTCAAGCAGCATCGATGAGAAGAAATCGAGCCATCATGGCGTACGAGTGCTGATTGAACGTCTCCGGACAGTTTTCTCTCGTGCAGCCCGGGGATAGCAAAAATAGCCTCAAGATAGGTGAAGCTGGGACCTCACGAAGAGTCGGCGACGGCATCCGGCCTGTCCCGACGCCGTCGCCGCCGTACGGCTCAGAGCGACCCCTGAGGGTAGCCCAAATCAGTCCGAGAGTGATTGAACAGTATCCAGAAGTGCATATTGGTCACCGGCCCCCATGCTCCGGCCGAGAGTTAGACTAGCAAGGTTCGAACGTTCATTCGATTCATCCAGCATGTGCACCGACACCCTCCACCCTCCTCGGAGGTGACACTCTCCCTAATCGCTCGCGGAGGTCGCGCTCGTGCTAGGTGCTCTCGGCGAGTTCGTACGAGAGCTCATAGAACTGGAGCTGTCGTCTCTCGAGACGGCACGTCCCTAACCAGAGAGCGAGCCGGCTACTTGTCCTGTGGACTGGTCTCGACACCGGTCGGGAGGTACGCCACGTGGCCAAGCACGCCATCAAGCAGAGCCATGACGTGGTCGTCGTACAAATCGTAGCGGACGTTGCGCCCGTCGCGATTTCCTGACACGAGGCCGAGCTCGCGCATCAGCCGTAGGTGGTTCGACACGGCTGTCTGACCAGCTCCCACAGCTTCGCAGAGCTGCGTGACGGTCAGCGACGATTGTCGCAGCGCGGTGAGGATCCGCAGCCGCACCGGAGAGGAGAGGCCATGCATGACTTCCGCCAGCCGAACGGCTGCGCTCGACGGCAACATCGTCGCCGCATCGAAGTGCATGTCTCGCGTCACCATAGTGAGTCTACGACGACGACACTCTCTCCAAATTGACGATACATCACGAATTCGTGATGTAACTTGAAGGCGATATCCCAGCGATGAGGAGCCAAACGAGTGAGTCCGATACGCCCGACAGCCGCTGATCTCGCTTCCGCGTCGGCTGCTGATGACTGCGGCTGTGCCCCGAAACCCGCCGAAAGAGATCGACTGTGGAAGCGCCCAATCAATCGCCGCGGCGTCTTCGAGCTCGGCGCCTTGAGCGTGGTGGCGCTCGCAGCGTTCGGGGTCGGATCCGGCGTTTCCATCGCACATGCGGCAACGTACCCGTCGTGGGACGATGTTCAGCGCGCCAAGGGCAACGAGGCAGCGAAGGGTGTCGAAGTTCAACGCATCCAAGGCCTCATTCAGTCGCTGACGCAGAAGGTCGCTGACACCGAGGCCGCAGCACTGCTCGCATCCGACGAGTTCTACGCAGCGCAGCAGCAGTACTTCGAGGCGATCCGGGTCGCAGACGACCTGCAGGCGCAAGCCGACGAACAGACCCTCATCGCTGAGGAGGCGTCGAGGAAAGCCGGACAGCTGGCGGCGCAGCTCTATCGCAACGGTGGCGACGACACCACGCTGCAGCTGTTCTTCGCAGGCTCTGCAGCCGAATCGGATGAGCTGCTGTCGCGATTGGGAACGCTCGATAAGTTCATGCAGTACAACCGCGCGGTCTACGACGAAGCAATCTCGTCGAAGAACGCGGCACAGTCGCTCACAGATCAGGCGGTCGTCGCTCGAGACGAGCGCGACCGACTGCAGCAGGTCGCGGAGCAGAAGATGACAGCAGCGCAGGAAGCCGCAGACGCCGCACAGGCTGCGCTCGACGAGCAGACCACCTACCTCGAGACGCTGAAGGCACAGCTCGCGGCGCTTCAGGACACGACCGCGCAAACGGTTGCCGCTTACCAGGCCGGCGTCGCAGCGCGTGCCGCGGAGGAGAAGGCTCGTCGGGAGAGAGAAGCCGCCGAAGCCGCGGCGAACAGCGGCGGCAACGGGGGCGGAGGGGGCCAGGCCGGTAGCGGAGGGTGGGTTCGACCGCACGGTGGCGCACGCAGCTCGAGCTACGGTCCACGGACCCCGATCTGCGGGCCCCAGGGCTGCTCATCGAGCTACCACTACGGCGCAGACCTGGCGAACGGATGCGGTGCGGCGATCTACGCCGCGAACTCGGGAACAGTCGACTATGCCGGAGCCAACGGGAACTACGGCAACTACGTCCGTATTCAGCACGGTGGCGGCGTGAGCTCGGGCTATGCACACATCAAGCCGGGCGGAATCGCTGTTCGTCGCGGTCAGTGGGTCGAGTCGGGACAGGTCATCGCATACGCGGGCAACACCGGGCGATCCTTCGGGTGCCATCTGCACTTCGAGGTGTACCTCAACGGTGGCTACACCAACCCGGTGCGTTTCATGGAGGACCGCGGCGTCTACGTGTGAGATAGCGCCGCGGCCCTACCGGATCACGTCAGCCCGGAGTAGGAATGGAGCCCCGGGAAGTAGATGTTCACGACGGTGAAGTTAAACAGCACTGCTGCGAACCCAACAATCGACAGCCACGCAGACCGGGAACCACGCCACCCCCGGGTGGCGCGCGCGTGGATGTACCCCGCGTAAAGGACCCAGATCACGAAGGTCCACACCTCTTTGACGTCGAATCCCCAGTAGCGACCCCACGAGTCGTTCGCCCAGATCGCTCCCGCGATGAGGGTGAAGCTCCAGAACATGAAGCCGACGATAGTGAAGCGGTACGCCAGGGTCTCCAGCGCGTCCGCGGACGGGATCGTGCGAAGGAAGCGAGGACCGCGCTTCTGCTTTCGCGCGTCCGGAGCGTCACTGAGGAGACGCTCGCGCCTACCCTGCATCAGTTGGGTGATTGACACGCCGCAGGCGAGAGCGAACAGAGCTGTGGCGAGCGAAGCCACGAACACGTGGATCACCAGCCACACGCTCTTCAGCGGATCCATCAGCGGCACAACCTCGACATAGAAGCCGAGAGTCGCACCTCCGAGAAGCAGCACGGTCATTCCGAGCAGGAACGCGCCCAAGAATCGAAGATCGTACAGCCGCAGCACCACGAGGTACACGGCGACGATGAGGAGCGTCCCGGTGAGAGCGAACTCGTACATGTTGGCCCACGGGACCCGCTCAGCCGCAATGCCTCTGCCGAGAGTTCCTCCCAGCTGGAAGAGGAACGCCAGAACCGTGAGCGACGTTCCGATTCGCGCCCACAAGCGTCGGGGTGGCCGCTGTAGAGCGGTGTCGGCGCCGGGGACATCCTCGGAGACCTCTTCGGATGAGGATGCCGGCCCACGCCCGCCGACGGTCGTCAATCTCCGCACGGGAACGGCAACCGGTGCGGCGCTGCGCTGCGCGAGGTCGATGGTGTACGCAGTGAACGCGAGAAGGTAGGTGGCAATCGCGGTCCAGACGAGGAGGAGGGAGATGCCGTCGAGGCTGAGCTGATTCATGACGGGTTCCTTTCGGTCGTGTCGTGCTGCTGGTCGTTGTCAGAGGTGGCCGGTGCGGGCTTCACAGGCTCCGCGCCGAGCGAAGTCGAGTGACGATGCGCGAGATCGTCGACCGCTCGTTGCAGCGTGGGGTCGTCGCCGCGCGCGAGACCGGCGTACTCGATGTGCATGCCGTCGATCCCGTCGCGGGCTTTCACCCACACGCGACGCCGGGGTACGAACAGGCCTGCGAAGAGACCCACCATGGCGATCACCGAGAAGAGGAGCACTCCCCCACTGCTCGGATCTTGTTGGATCTGCAGCGAGGCGAATCGCTTCACTGGTTGTTGTTCCTCTGCGATCTCCCATGTGACGGACCCCCAGCCATTCGGGAGGTCAGCCGTGTCACCGGGTCGGAGTTCCAACGAGTCGGTGCCGCTGTCGCCGCCCGTCTCCTGGTCGAGTCCGCTCACGTCGAGCGTGTAGACGGAGCGCGGCGTGCCGTCGTCGATGCCGAGGTCCCCGCTGAAGACGTTGAAGGTGAGCACGGGATCGACGACGTCGGGGTAGATGGACGTGAACGCACCTGACGGGAGAGTGCCCTGCGTGGGGTAGAAGAACCCGACGAGCCCGACTTGCTTCGGTAGCCCGTCCGGGATTTTGATGATGCCCAGGGAGGTCATGTTCGAGTCCTGCGGCAGGAACGGCTGCGACTCACTGAACACGACGTCGCCGTCGCCGTTCCTCACGGTCAGCGTCGGGGCGTACCCGTTCCCCAGCAGGTAGATCCGGTCATTCGCAATCGTGGTCGGGTAGTTCACTCGAACGCTGCGCTCACTGTCCTGCTCGCCCGGCTGGCGGACCGTGATCTGCGCATCGAAGTTCTCTGCCTGTCCCGCGCCCGGTGTGCCCGGCAGTCGATAGGCGACGCGGAAGTCGTCGAGCGTGAGCGAGTACGGAACAAGTCCCGCGCCGTCGACGAATCGTCCCGGGTTGAAGGACGAGTAGTCGCTCAGAGCATTCACGAACGTCGTCCCCTCCACCACGACTCGTTGTCCGGTGTACGCGAAGGATCCGCCTACTGCGACCGAGAGGAGCACCCCGACGAGCGCGACATGGAAGACGAGGTTGCCGGTCTCACGGAGGTAGCCGCGCTCTGCTGATACCGAGTAGGTGCCTCCCTGGTCGTAACGCTCGACGCGGTAACCGGATCTGCGCAGCATGTCGGAAGCCGCGGAGACAGCCCCCTCAGCATCGCCACCCTTCCCAGCGATGAACCTCTCGCGATGAGCGGGCAACCTCGACAGTCGGGACGGAGTGCGCGGAGGTCGTGACCGCAGCGCGACATAGTGGTGCTTCGCACGCGGGATCACACACCCGATGAGCGAGACGAACAGCAGAAGATGGATGGCGGAGAACCACGGTGAGATGTAGACGTCGAACAGTCCAAGGCCGTCCGCGAGCGGGAACGCATCGGGGTTGTTCCTTCGCCATTGCACCACGCCGTTGGGGTCTGCGCTGCGTTGCGGGAACAGTGAACCGGGGATCGCTGCGACAGCGAGGAGCAGAAGCAGCAACAAGGCGGTGCGCATGCTCGTCAGTTGTGTCCACCCCCATCGCAGCCAGCCGGTCACGCTGAGCGCCGGGCTCGTCACCTCAGATGTTGCGCCGGTATCGGCGTGGTCGGCTGGCCGGAGCGGATCGCCCTTGGTGTCGGGGTCAGAGAGGGAGCGGGACATTGATAATCACCTGCTGAAGTTGGGACATGAGAGCGGTCCAGAGGCCGGAGACCATCAGGATCCCGAGAGCGACGAGCATCGCTCCGCCGATGAGGTTGAGCGTGCGGACATGGCGTCGGAGGAAGGCGAGCGAGGAGGACGCCCATCCCCACCCGGCGGCGAGGACGATGAAGGGGATACCGAGGCCGAGGGAGTACGCCAGCCCGAGCAGGCCGGCTCGAGCGGGGTCACCCAAGTTCCATGACATCGAGATGATTGCGGCGAGTGTCGGGCCGATGCAGGGTGTCCACCCCACTCCGAGTGCGAACCCCAGCAGCGGGGCGCCGACCAGACCTGCACGACTGCCGATCCGTGGGCGCATCGTTCGCTGCGCGACGCCGAAGAGTCCGATGAAGACGAAGCCCATCACGATGATGACGACGCCGAACACCCTGGTGAGAATGTTCGCGTACTGCAGCAGCACGAAGCCGAACGCACCGCCGAGGATGGTCACGGCGACGAAGACGGTCGTGAAACCTGCGATGAACAGCGCCACCCCCAGCATCAGTCGACCGCGGTGCGACTCTCGGCTTCCGCTCTTGCCCTGTTCTGGCCGCACAGTTCCGCCGAGGTACCCCAGGTACCCGGGCACCAAAGGGAGGACGCACGGTGAGACGAAGGAGACGAGCCCGGCGAGGATCGCCACGGGGATGGCGATCCACAGAACTCCGTCGACGATAAGCGTTCCAGGGTTCATGGGACGCTCTCCTCGAGAACGTCCTCGACGAGCGTCGCGAGGATTGAGGCACTGTCGAGCTGACCGATGACGCGGGCGGCGACTCTGCCGGAGCGGTCGATGACCAGGGTGGTCGGCGTGGCTTGGATCGGCGTCACCTGAGCGAAGGCCAGCTTGACCTTGCCGTCGTTGACGTCGATCACGCTCGGATACGTGACGCCGTTGTCTTTGGCGAACGAGAGCGCGGTGGCGGGTTGGTCGTAGGTGTTCACCCCAAGGAAGGCCACGCCGTCGTCGCGATAGTCCTGCCACACCTGTTCGAGGTATGGCGCCTCGACGATGCAGGGGCCGCATGCGGCGTACCAGAAGTTCACGACGAGGACGTCGCCGCGGTAGTCGTCACTCGCGACTTCCTCTTCGGTCTCCGTGACCCCTTCGAATGTCACCGGCTCTCCGCGCTCGTCTTGCGGGATCTCGACGACTTGGAAGTCTCCCGCGATGAAGCCTTTCTCGTTGCCATCCCTGTACTGCTGGGAAAGGGAGTCGTTGGACGCGCACCCTGCGAGCAGGAGAAGGACGGGTATGGAGGCGAGCACGGCGTGACGAATACGTCGTCGTCGGCCGTGATCCTGCGCGCTGGGGACGCCGGTGGCGGGTGGTCGGGGGACGGGCTCGCTGAGCATAGGTTCCTCTTCGGATCTGAATCTCGTTTGGCAGGGCAGAGCCGGTGGTTATCGGGCTCATGCCTCGCGCCCGGGCCATCAGTGCTCGACGAGGAGCGGGTCCCGGGGCGACGTCGCGTCTCGCTCCCGAGTGACGAGCATGACGACGGCGTGAATCGAGGAAGCTCAGGTCCGCGACACGCGGAGTTTCGTGAGAGAGGGGGCGGTGGCCCTCATCGCGATGCTCGGAAGAAGTCGACGTATCAGGCGAGACCTGATACGTCCCGGGTTCATTAGAGGCATTGGCCGACGCAGAGCGCTGAGGAGCAGGAGAAGTACTCCGCAGAACAGTCCGAGAGCGCACGCAACCGGGCCCATGCCGATATTCGATGCAGAGGGCTCCCCCGCCGACGCAACCGAGGGCGCGTCCGGCGCAGCGTTTCGTGCATCGAGCGCCGAGGGATCGTCGACGCCGACGGACGTCGATGCATCAGGTGTCGCCTGATACGGAGCGCAGGCGACGCCCAACACGAGCAACAGTGACGCCATGACCACGACAATCACGCCGACGGCAAACGGCGATGTCGCCGCCTTTCGCCCTAGACGAGGGTTCATCGCCCCGCCTCTCAGGTCGAGGTCATCAAGCGGGACGCGCCGGAGCTCATTCACCGGTCTGCTCCCGCAGCCAAGCGACAGGATCGACAGTTCCGTCTCCTGTCGACACTTCAAGGTGCAAGTGCGCACCAAAACTGCGTCCGGTGTTGCCGACTCGTCCGACGACTTCGCCGACGGAGACACTCTCCCCCTCACGAACTCCGAGGGAGCCGCGCAACATGTGCGCGTAGCGGCTGAATACCGTCTGCCCGTCGATCTTGCTCTCAATGTAGACCGTGACCCCGAACGCCCCGCCGTTCTCGGTCGCGATGCGGACCGTCCCGCCGGCCACGGCGCGGATCTGAGCTCCCTCACCTGGTGTGAAGTCGGCGCCTTCATGCATTCGCCCCCACCTGGGCCCGAAACTCGACGACGTGGGCACGCTGACCGGGAACGGCCACTGCACCTCAGCATCGGGATCGAGCAGCAGGGATCCGCTGAAGTAACGGATTCCTGCTGCCGCCGCGAGCTGCGGGACAGACGTCACGCTGAAGCCGTTCGACCGACCAAGGTCCTCCGCCGCAGCATCCTCCGGCACGACAAACGCCTGAATGTCACTATCGGCAGCGGATCCGTCGCTCTCTGAGGGCGCGAACCGCGCCGTGGTATCCGTCCTGGCCGCCGCGACGGTCTCGGCCGGGATCGTCATGCCGACCATGAACGAGGAAGCGACGGTCAATGTGCCCACCGTCTTCGCCGGAGTCAGCACGTCGTGCTCTCGGCTCGGAATGCCCTCGTCACGAGGTCGATGGTCGGATGCGCTGATTGGTGGAATCGGCGGATGGGACAGGGCCTCGCGCCTGCGCCGAAGTTCGGAGCGGGTGACTGGCGGAGTCGGGGCTGTCGACGCGGTCTCTCGGCGTCGAAGCTCCGACCGCGTGAGAAGCGGCTCCGGTCGAATGCTGGGCTCGAGAGGGTCATGTGTGGTCACGGTTCGGGCCTCCGGATTCGGGTTCGGGGGTCGAGTCTGGGCCGTTCGACGATGCACGTCGAACGATGAGGGCAAGTGTTGCGAGGCTTCCGAACGCGAGCAATGGCGCGCTCAACGCGAGCCACTTCTCCGCGAGGATGCCTGGTGCGATGCCTGAGCGGAGCGGCACATCCGTGATTGCGGCAGCGACCGTGTCGACGCCTGCTGTGTCGAGGATCGCGCCGTCCGGGGCTATGACTTGACTGGTGCCCACAGTGGAAACGTTCACCACGCTCTTACCGGTCTGGATGGCACGCATCCGGGCAAAGGCCAGTTGCTGAAGGTTCTCGTCGGAGCCGCGGAAGTCCGCGTTGTTGGTTTGGAAGATGTAGAGCTTCACATCCTGCTCAGCGGCGGCACGGATCACGTCGTCGAAGATCACGTCGAAGCAGATCGCGAGACCGATGTCGGTCTCGCCGACGGTCACGACGGGTGGGTTTGTGCCGGCAGTGTACTCGCGCTGGATCAGCCCGACGAGGTCGGGCGCAAGGCGCTCGTAGAGCCATCGGTCGGGGACGTACTCGCCGAATGGGACGGGATTGACCTTGTCGTGGACTTGAGAGCTGCCGGGGTTTGCCGTCCACAGGAAGGAAGTGTTGAACGTCTCATCGCCTCGTGCCGTCGCCGCGTTCGCCAGAAGCGGCGCCCCCGTGCGGGACACGATCCGATTCATTTCAGAGGCGGCCTGTCGGTTGCGGAACGGGTCGAACTCCGCCGATCCTTCTGGCCAGACGAGCACGTCCATGTTCCGGTCGAGAATCGGTTCCGATGCCTCGACCTGTGCTTTGAGCAGGTCACCTGAGGCTCTACCGTCGAAGTAGCCTGAGGGACCGTTGCCTTGGACCCACCCAACCGCGAATGTGCCCGCGTCTGTCGTCGCATATTGGGGTGACACGCTGAGTCCGAAGATCAGGACGACCGCGGGCGTCAAAGCGGACACAACGCGCAACCCCATACGAAGCCACTGCACGATGCTCGCAGCGATGACCGCGATGGTGAGCGAGAGCCCGGTCACACCGATCCACGATGTAGCTTCCGGGAACGGGCTCTCTACCTGGGTCATCCCGAGTCGCACCCAGGGGAACCCGCCGTACGGCCACGATCCGAGCACGATCTCGCGGGCAACCCACAACCCGCCGACCAGTGCGGGTACGGCGACGATCTGCCAGACACGACGGCCGCGGAAGCGGCTGGTCCACCGGTATGCCAGCGCTATGGGAACCGCACCGAGCCCGAACAGGAGAGCCTGCAGCCCCGACAACGCGATGCGTGGCAACGGCCCGAGGAACTGACCAACCCAATCGAGGTGAAGCGCGTAGAAGGTGACACCGAACGCGAGACCGACGAGCAGCGCTCCGCCGACGCTACGTCCGACGGTCGCAACCAAGGTGAGGATGACGCTGACGAACGCGAGAGGCCACCAACTGACCTCGGGAGTCGCGAGGTCCATGGCGAGTCCGCCGACCGCCGACAGCGGAACGGCGACCCAGACACCGACGAGTGGTCGTGTGAGATCAGTGTGCGTCGTTTGGGCCTCAGACGTCGGCGCAGTGAGGAGTGTCGTCGACATTGCTCAGGCGTCCCGCTCGCGGAGTTTCTGGAGGTAAGCGTTGTACTCATCCAGCTCGGATGATCCGTGGATGTCTACGTACCGGTCCTGTGCCTGGGATCGTGCGGTGTCCTCCCGGAACCATCGGTGCATGACGTAGATCAGCATCAGGAGTGTGGGGGCCTCGCCGTACGACCAGGCGAGTCCGCCGGCGAGTCGCTGGTCTTCGATGGGGTCGAGTCCCATGGCCTGCGTGGGGGCGACGAAGTGGGTGATGAGCATGGTGGTGGCCATCATGAGGAACACTCCGAAGAAGGCGTGCAGCGCGGCTTCGGCGAACACATCGAGGGCGCGGCCGCCGTGACTGAGGCGAACGGGTAGCGGGTCGGAGCTCAGGATGGGGATTGTGAAGATGATGCCCGCGCCGAGGAACGCCACCTCGAGGGCGATGTGTCCCGCGGTCGAGCTCAGGAGGGAGTCTGCGAACCCCGCGAGGTACAAGCCGTAGAACGCGGCCAGATAGAGAGGGAGCGCCGCCCATGGGCTCAGAGCCCAGCGCGCAAGTCTGCTGCGCAGCCCCGCGTGGGCGATGGCGAGTGCAGTGCGCCCCAGTCCTACATGCGGGGTGGCGCGGAGCAGCAAGGTGCCCGGAGATCCCAGGATGAGCAGCGGCGGAATCGCCATCATCAGAGTGAGCTGCTGGAACATGAACACCGACATCAACGCGTAGCCGTAATTCTCCACGGCGAGACCGGTCGTCCCAGCCAGGAGCGCGCAGCCGCTGAGGAAGCTGAACGTACGCCAGATGGACCAGCGTCGACCGTGCGTCCACATGCGAACGGCCCCGACCATGTAGAGAAGTGCAAGCAGCCCAGCGACCACCGGCAGCACCGGAAGCACCCCCGGAACCACGGCGAAGTAGTCAGGGAAGGTGGGCGCGACGTCGGGGATCCACGGAGTCATCGACGGGCCCCCTCCGGCCTGTCAATGAGCTGAGCGATGAGTGCCGACATCAGGGTCGGGGGAACTTGATAAGGCTTCCCGCTACCAGGAAGACGACTGCTGCCGCGGGCTGGATTCCGGTCCAGACCGGTCCGGCGAACGGGAAGGGCATGACGGGATTCCACAGGACGGCGATGGCGATGAACACCGGGATCCACCACCAGTGGCGCGCTTGCACGGCGAACCATCCGATGATGACCGCGAGGATCGACGTGACGTAGAGGATGAGCGAGGCCCAGTCACTCGCCAGCAGCACGGGGGCGAGGAACAGCACCGCGGCTGCGAGCAGACTCGGAGCAAGAGCGTTCCGCTGATAGGTGGAAGGGGTCCGCTTCTTCTGTGTCATGAGCGTCCCCATCCTTCGCTCATGTCCTGTGGCATCGAAGCGGGAGGCGTGACGACGTCGTCCTCTGGACCACGGCGGCGCCGAAGAAGCCCGACGACCAGCACGACGGCACCGACCCCCAGCGCCACGTCCGCCAGATTGCCGATGAAGAGGTCCGAGTAGGCGAGGAAGTCGGTGACGTACCCGCGGCCGAACGCAGGGGGTGCGAAGAGACGGTCCAGGACGTTGCCGATGGCTCCCCCGAGGATGAACCCGATACCGACCGCCCACCACGTGGTACGGGATCGGATTGCGCTCCTGATGAGCACGACCGTCGCTGCGATTCCGACTGCGGTCAGCAGCGGAGTCGCGCTGGAACCGAACGACAGGATGGCACCCGGGTTGAACGCCAGTTGCAGCCCGAAGAGGTCTCCCAGTAGCGGAATGCGCTCCGTGGTACTCAGTTGCGCCAAGGCGACCGCCTTCGACACTTGGTCGATGATGACGGTCGCACCGGCGACGGCGAACGCGATGGCGAGCTTCGGCACGCGCGCACTCATGATCACGCGCCTCCTTCCGCGTCGGCCGCTGCTCGGTCGCGTCGGCGGCGCTTCCACCCGGCGAACGCGACACCGACAGCGCCCGCTACGAGAACGAACCCCATGCCGATGACGAACAGGATGCCGAGGAACCCGAGATCGTCTCGTTCGACCGGCCGCTCTCCGTTCTGCCTTTGATGACGGTCCTTGTCCGACTCTGTCTCTTCGGGCGACGGCGGAGGCGACGGCGTTGAACTCTGTTCCGGACTGGGGGACGCAGCAACTGGTGCGACGCTCCCAACTGCGGACGCTGAAACCGAAGGTGAAACCAGCAGGACCGTCGCGAGGATCAGCAACGCACACGCGATGGCACCCCAGGCATGTTTCGTCGTGGCCATCGGATGTCTCATGTGTGATCCTCGTTTCGGTCGGTGTATTTCGGACGAACGTGTTCAGGGGCGCTTCATGATGTGGCGTGCAATCGAGATCGCGTCACGGCGTGCCCCGTCGAAGGTGTCTGAATCCTGGCTACCGTGATTCGGCATGCCGACGACGAACAGACCTGGGACGCTCGTAATCCCGCGCTTGCGGCGACCGGATGTGGCCTCGAGTACCGGACGGGGAAGCCAGCCGTCCGCGGGCAGGTATCCGGTCGCGTAGATGATGGACTGCGGAGCGATACGACGACCATCGTCGAAGACGATGTGTGCTCCGTCTGCGGCGATGGCCGCAGGCAGCACCTCGATGCCGAGTTGTTCCCATTCCGGATCCAGTGTGAGAGCTGCCCCACCTCGCGCTTGTGCCCGACGCCGCCCGACGCCGCGTCGTGCCGGTCGAGCTGCGGAGACCGCCGACGGCTGGGACGACAGCGTGACGCGGTGCGTGCGACTGAGCTCGCGCGCGATCTCTTGGCCGCTGTGGCCGGCTCCGACGACCAGCACGTCACCGCTGGGAATCTGGCTCGGTCCGCGATAGTCGGCGCTATGAACCATGATCCCCGTTACCGCGGCGTCTACCGCCCAGCTCGGGATCCGAGGTCGAGCCGCGGACCCGGTGGCGCAGACGATGTTGCGCGTCTGTACCGGCCCTTCGTTCGTTGACAGAAGCAGAGTGGATCCGTCCCCCAGACGGTCCACGCCTGTCGCTCTGATGCCCCACAGCGTCGTGAGGCCTAAGGCGGCCTCGACGTCGAGAAGATGCTGTTCGATCTCTCGCGGTGACGGGCGTCGATAGGGGTCGCCTGTGAGATGCCGCCCGGCGACCGTGCTCCGCCCGGCCTCTGTCAGGAGTGTCATCGACGACCAGCGGAACGCCCACGAACGACGCCCATCAGGATTGCTGTCGATGACGGCGAAGTCCCGTTGCGGCTTCAGGCCCGAACGCGAGAGTTCGGCGGCGACGGAGAGACCGGCGTGGCCGGAGCCGACGATGATGACTCGACGATGAGAGAGGCCTAGGAGTGTCATGTTCCCTTGCCCGCTGAGAGGATCGCGTTTTCGAGGTCGTCGTAGCGCTCGAGTGTGATGGCATCGCCGTTCACGAAGAACGTCGGAGTTCCGCTTACTCCCAGTGCCTGACCGTCGTTGTAGTCGAGATCGACTCGTGCGACCGTCGCGGGGTCAGAGATCGCGGTATCGTAAGCGGCCATGTCCAGGCCGATCTCCTCAGCGAAGCCTCGGAATAGGCTCGCCCGCGATTCCTGAGCTTCACCCCATTGAGCCTGCGTCTCGAAGAGCTTGCGGTACATCTCCTCAAGGCGTCCCTGCCGCGCAGCCGCTTCGGCGGCGAACGCGGCATTCCTGGAGTTCAGGTGACCCGGTAGCGGGAAATAGCGGATGACATAGGTGATCTCGCCGTCGTAGCGCTCGCGAAGGTCTTCGACCACGGGGTAGAAGGCTCCGCACGCTTCGCATTCGAAGTCTAGGAATTCAACGACGGTGACTGACCCGTCTCCCCCGTCGTCGAGAACGTGTGAGTTCTCGCGGAGCACCTGCGCCGTAGAGCTTCCGTTCTCGGATTCTGGCGGCGCAGTGTTCTGCTGGTTAACGATGACGACGATTACCGCGACGATAATCAGGACGATGGTTACGGCAAGGGCAGCGAGGCCGGCTTTGACGGCGGGTTTCATCAGATACTCCAAGGACTGTCGACACGGTCGAAGGTCGAGCGGTTGCTCGATGGGATGCGCACACGCGAGGCGCGACGCTTCGACGGGTCAGGTCCGGGAGATGCCGAGCGTCGCCAGAGTCAGCGACGTCCGCCTCAGGGGGATGCTATTCGGAGCGGCGCTCGTTCGCGGCTGAGCCGCGTGGGTCTCCACGACCACGGCTGTCGTGCGCCAGAGCAGCCGATAGAGCATGACCGCTGCGACGAGTCCGCAGAGAAGACCGAGGACGCACAGCACAGCGCCCGTGACCGGGTCTACTTGTGCAGCGCCCGTGGCGAGCTGCATCACGACGCCTGCGGGTTCCGCAGCGGCTGCGTCAGCGCCTGATTCATCGGCGTCGAGCGACGTGCTGGCCGTAGTTGACGCCTTGGTGACATCGGCACTTCCGTGCTCGGCTGCGCCAACGGCGAAGATCAGGAGGAGTGTGAGCCCGATGATGCTAATGAGCCGCATTATCATCTGGCTGCGATCCGGCCGCCCGTGGCAGGCGACCCGGATCGAATGGAACACGATTCGATTGTAATCGTCGCTCCTACTTCTTCCTTTGAATGAGCCGTAATCATTCGGTCACTCCGCGCGCTTGCGTCGACGGTGCACCACGAGCACGGTCGCCATCGCCAGAACTCCAAGCACGACGACGCCTCCGACAACGGCCAGGGCCACGACGCTCTCATCTGCCCCGTCAGCGCGCGGCTCTCGGTCGGTATCTTGTGTGGGCGGCGCCGAGTTGGTGGCGTCGGTCGGCGTCGGGGTACTGGTCAGCGCCGCTCCTGGTTGAGTACGGGTGCCTTCGTTCCCGCATGCCGGTGCATCCCAACCGAGTGCGACGGTCGCCGTCGGATCCGCTGCGTAGTCGAACTGGTAAGACTCGGAGATGGGGTGCCCGTCGCTGGACACAGCGTTCCAGAGCACCGTGTAGGTGCCCGACGCTCCGAGGGCGACGGGGGTGGTGAGCACGTTGAGTTCGATGGTGGAGCACGACGACTCGTAGAAGAGCCCGTCTGGGCCCTGCACCTGGGCGAAGCTCGTCTGGCTGAAGTCGATGAGCTCCCCGCTGAAAGTCAGTGCGACTGTGTCGAGGTTGGTGACTGTCTCGCCCGCCGATGGCACAGCGTCGGTGAGATTGTCATGTGCGGAGGCTGGGGTTGCGGTCAGCAGCACGATTGCGACAGCGGCGGCGCACACGGCACCGCTCACGCGGCGGATTCGGGTGGAGGCGGATGTCATGAGATGGCCTTTCGAGTGGAGTGGAGGGGTCGGTCGACCTCCGGTGATGAGCGGGTGGAGTGCGCGCTGAGTATGTAGTCGACGCTGAGGCCGAAGAGGAGCAGCATCGGCGCCGAGAGCAGGATCACCATGCCGGCTGCTTGTTGGTCCGCCATCGGCTCCAGGCCCCATTGACGACCCATCGCCCCGAACCAGCTCGCAGCAATCAGGCCGCTCTGAAGCAGCATCCAACTGCCTACACTCGCCAGCGCGGCAGCCGATCCGAACACGACAACTACACGCATCCGCCGGGGATATGTGCCGGCAGGACGGAGGATCGCAGCGGTCACCAAGCTTCCCGCTACGAGCAGCGCGACGACGCGCAATTCATGCACCAAAGGATCGGCGAGGGAATCGCGCAAAAGGCCAGTGGCGGATACGCCCCACACGATAAATGCGAACGTGCACACCGCGACCATGGGGTGGCGCAGGAAGAGGACGATCCGCGAGCGCTCCCCTGCTTGTAGCCACTCGCGGATTCCACGGCTCCCATCGGTGCGGCTGGTGATTCCCTCCAATGCCAAGCGATATGGCGCGCCACACACGAGGAGGGAGGGAACCACGAGGAGCATGAGCATCCGTCCCGCCGCGTCGACGCTGTGGAGGTAGTCGGAGTAGACAGCGACCGCCCCACCGTTCACCCAAGCCAGCAGCACCATCCCGCTGATCCAGGCGAACGTGCGCAGGCCGCGCCACCCCTCGCCGCGTTGCCGCAGGCGACGGACACCCATCAGATAGAAAAAGACTCCGAAACCTGCGACCACCGCCCACAAGAGATTCACGTCGTTCCCGCTCAGCCAACGGACGAGTGTGAGTTCGGGTGGAAGCGGTGCTTCGGTGAGGATCTCAGCCGGTGTCGTCAGGACCGGAGCAGAGGTGTCTGCCGGCGCTGGCGTGCGGGCGAGCGCCGCTGCGGCACCACTCGCGATGCCCATGACCGCGAGCTCGACGGTGACGAACGTCCAGAACGGTCCCCGCTCTCTGACCCCACGGCGGATGAACCACCGACGGTGCGCGACACCCACGACGCCGAGGAGCGTGAGCGCCACCACCTTCACCAGGAGCACAGCTCCGTACGCGCTGAGAAGGTCTCGCCAGCCGCTGACAGACGTCATCGCGCGAGCGACTCCGGAGACGGAGACGACCACGAAAGCGACGAGAGCGATGGTCGAGTATCGCTCGACCGCCGCCCGCAGACGGTGCTCGCGCGCAGACGGCCTGAGGAAGACCAGCGCGAGAAGACCGCCGAGCCATACCGCCGCGCTAGTGATGTGCAGCACGAGCGACATGACCGCAGCATCATGATTGGCGAGGCTTCCGGAATGACCTTGCGTCGCCATCGGGACCAGCGACGCCAGCGAAAGAAACGTCAGCAACAGTGCGGCCGCCCACCCCCGGAACGCATACGAGATCACCGTGAGAATCGCGGCCATCACGGTTGTGATGAGCCAGACGCGACCCAGTTCCGTCTCGAGGAGGAATCTGCCGAACTGCTGACCGAATCCCGGGCCGAGTGACACCTCAGGATTGAACGATGACAGGAATGTGAGATAACCAGTGACTCCTGCGCCGATGGTGAGCACTGCGGCACCGATGGAGGCGACATCCAGGGCGGTATCGAACTCCTTCTCACCCTGTTTAAGAGCGTACGCAGCAAGGACGGCCGATCCGACCATGACGGCAGCCCCGAGGTTGACGATGAGCTTCGCGACCGGCAGTCCCCACCGAACGACCGCGCCGGGGTCGCTGGTGACTCGTGGATCAGCCCCGCCACCCATCACCAATCCCAGGAGGAGGACGACCAGAGCCGAGGTGAGTAGGAGTGCGGGTCCGACCAGTCGGAGCCCCCTGGCGTTCACGGGAGGTCTCCGGAGCCGCCCGTGGTCGGCGCATCCTCGTCGTCCGATGACGCGGTGTCCGGCGCGGAGCAGGCGGACGTCTTCGGCAGCATCTGGACCGCGGGTGCGAGGGCTTGCAACGCGGCATCCGCGGAGAGCTTCGTCGTATCGACATAGGCCTGGGCTGCGGGCGTTCGGCCGTAGGTCGTCAAGCGCAGGTAGGGGGAATCTTGTTCGTCGACGATCCAATCGACGGAGTTGATGGTCACGCACTGCAGCGTTGTCGGTGCTGGCGGCTCGAGCCCGCAGGTAAAGACGACGATGGTCGGGTCTCCCCATGCGGCGGTCGCTTGGGCATCGGTCCTGCGACCGGTAAACTCTCCGACGGCTGCGGGGAGCCGAACCGTCACGTCGGCGCATTCGGGGGCGTTCGCATTTGTCGCAGGTTTCAATGCGACAGTGGACGCGCATCCCGACAATGTCGCGAGCAGGCCGATGAGTGCGACGGCTCCGAAGATTAGGTTCCGCGAAACGGCGCGCCGATTGACTGAGACCTCGGCGGGGGTCGGGGTGAGGGGCGTGTTCTCCAAGTCATCTCTCCAAGCTGTCGACGACGTGCGTCGATCCGCATCCGCGCGATGGCACGGATGAAGGCGGCATTGAGCCGGAGAGTCAGGTTCGGGAGATCTGCAGCTGCGCGAGGTCAGGGCGCAGCAGATGTGGTCCCTGAATGCGCGGAATCGATGCGCGGTGCGCGGAGTCTCGTGAAGGGGCTTGCATCGGGGTGCGGAGTCGCGCGCGGGCGAGTCGGGCGAACACCAGCACGCCGAGAAGCGCACCGACTATGCACACAGCGGCGGCGACATCAGATGATCCGGCAGAGGACACCGCGGACTGATCTCGTTCGTCGTGCTCACTCGACAACGAGAAGCTTTCCGGTGACGCTGTGGCCGACGTCGCAGTCTCTGCGTGGACAGTGCTCGCGATACCGAGCGTGAGAAGCAGAGCAATAATGATCCCGAAGAGCACCCTCAGCGCAAGCGGCCCGCGGGGGACGTGCGCTGAGCGTCCGGTGTCCGTGCGCAGCATCATCCTCTCCAGTCTACGTTGCGGTCGCCCGGCGCAACTCCACACCCGAACCCAGAGCTCGAGCGCACCGCTCTGTTGAAAGATAAGTCAGCAAGCACTGTATAGTCATTGCATGCTGACCATTGCTTCTCGTCTCGACGTGATGAACCGATTGGGGCGCGCCATGGCTGACCCCACTCGTTCTCGGATTCTGCTCGAACTGCTTTCCGGGCCGGGATACCCGGCGCGCTTGTCCGAGGCACTGGATCTGTCTCGCACCAACGTGTCGAACCATCTCGCGTGTCTTCGAGGGTGCGGCATCGTGGTCGCGACGCCGGAGGGACGTCAGACGCGGTACGAGATCGCGGATCCGCATGTGACTCGAGCCATCACTCTGCTGGTGAACACGGTCCTCGCGGTCGACGACGGAGAGGCGTGCACAGACGAGAACTGTGACGTGCCTCTATGCTGCGCGCCTACCGACAGGGCGATGGAGGAGATCCGATGAGCGAGGAATGCTGCGGCCCGGACGAGCCACGCCAGACGAGAACTGTCCGTCGGCTCGAGCTACGCCAGCCCTCTGCCGCCGCAGACGCCTGCTGCGGACCCGACCCCATCACGTCCTCTTCATCATCGAGGCGAACGCCGCCCCTGGAGGACGACGCCTGCTGCGGACCGGCTTCCCCCCGCGACGCGGATCATTCGCACGGGGACGCTGAGCACGAGGCACGGCCGCCCCTCTGGCGCGACACCGCGCTCCTGCCGTCCGCGATAGCCGGCGTGACGCTGCTGGCAGGCTATGTCTTCGAGTGGTCCGGACTGCCGGCTCCGGCGCTTGTCCTCCAGACGGTCGCACTCCTCGCGGGTGCGTACACGTTCGTCCCCGGGGCGATCCGCCGCCTGGTGCGGGGCCGACTCGGCGTCGGCCTTCTGATGACCATCGCCGCCATCGGCGCCGTAGCTCTCGGCCACGTGGGCGAAGCTGCAGCGCTGGCGTTCCTGTTCTCGCTTGCCGAAGCTCTCGAGGATCGGGCTATGGATCGGGCGAAGGAGGGACTACGCGCGCTGCTGTCGCTGATCCCGGAGACCGTGCGTGTCTCGCGCCTGAACGGTGACGTGACGATCCCCGCCGCGGAGGTCCGCGAGCTCGACATCCTCGTCGTCGGTGCGGGAGAACGGATCGCGACGGACGGCGTGGTGGTCGAGGGCCGCTCCGGCATCGACACGTCTGCCGTGACGGGCGAGTCGATCCCGGTGGAGGTCGGACCGGGACACGCCGTCCCCGCGGGATCGGTGAACGGGGCTGCGACGTTGCGGATCGAAGCAACCGCCGACGGCCGCGACAATTCCCTCACCCAGATCGTCGAGCTCGTCGAGCAGGCGCACGCCCGCAAGGGCGAGCGAGCCCGCCTGGCGGACCGGATCGCCCGCCCGCTCGTGCCGGCCGTGCTCATCGTCGCAGCTCTCGTGGCCGTGTTCGGGTTCATCGTCGGGGATCCCGGCCTGTGGATCGAGAGGGCGCTCGTCGTGCTCGTCGCCGCGTCCCCGTGCGCGCTAGCCATCGCCGTTCCGGTGACGGTCATCAGCGCCATCGGCTCGGCCTCGAAGTTCGGTGTGGTCATCAAGTCCGGCGAGGCCTTCGAACAGTTCGGCACCATCCGCACCGTCGCGCTCGACAAGACCGGCACCCTCACGCGCAACGAGCCGGAGATCGTCGCCGTCGTGCCTGCTCACGGACGCTCCCGCGAGGAGATCATCTCCCTCGCCGCCGCCCTCGAGACCACGAGCACCCACCCGCTTGCCGCCGCCATCACTCGCGCCGCGTCCGACATCCCCGCAGCGACAGACGTCGTCGAAGATGCCGGCCACGGCCTCACCGGCCTCGTCGGCTCCACCCACGTTCGGGTCGGGAACGCACGCTGGCTCTCGGAACTGGGTGAGCTCACCGAGCCCGCCGACGAGATGGCCGGAGACGGTATGACCGTCGTCGTCGTCGAGACCGACGGTCAGGTCTCGGGCCTCATCGGCGTGCGGGACGAACTGCGCCCCGAATCCGCCGAGACCATCTCCATGCTGAACGCGCAGGGCATACGCACCGTCATGCTCACCGGCGACAACCAGCGAACCGCCTACGCCCTCGCCGCCCGCGCCGGCATCAGCGACGTACGCGCCGAGCAACTCCCCGCCGACAAGGCCGCCGCCATCACGGCCCTCGTCACGGAGAGTCCGACGGCCATGGTCGGCGACGGCATCAACGACGCCCCCGCCCTTGCCACCGCAACCGTCGGGATCGCGATGGGTGCAAAAGGCTCAGCTGCGGCCATCGAATCCGCCGACATCGCCTTCACCGGCAACGACCTTCGCCTCATCCCCGCAGCCCTCGCCCACGCCCGCCGCGGACGCCGCATCATGACCATCAACATCGCACTCGCCCTGGCCATCATCGTCGTTCTATTCCCCCTCGCCTTGTTCGGTGTTCTCGGCCTCGCTGGTGTCGTCCTTGTCCACGAGGTCGCCGAAGTCATCGTCATCCTCAATGGCGTCCGTGCCGCCCGACGCCGCGGGATCGGATTCTCGCGGTGACGACTTCGGTTGCCGAGTCGACGGACCTCGTGACGGAAGTTCGGGGTTTGGACGCATCACCACTGAAGTTGTGCTTCAGCGAGTGCCAGAGCGAGCGTTCGGCGCGTATCGGAGCAGCATCACCTTGAGGCAACGCGGTAAGCCGCGTCCACCTATGCATGCCGGACAGACGTTGACTCGTGGTCGGCGACCGTCTCGGTCTCGAGTTGAAAGGTCGAGTGCGCGACCGAAACTTCGAAGTGTTCAGCCACACATTCCCGAATGTCAGCCAACACCGTCATCGCGTGTCCGTCCTGGAAGCACTCGTCGCGAACTATGACGTGCGCGCTCAGCGTGGGCAACCCAGTGGCCACGGTGGATGCGTGAACGTCATGCACATCGACTACATGCTCGAGCTTGAGAATGTGTGCCCGCACGTCCTCGAGGTCCAGGCCTTTGGGAGTGAACTCCATGAGAACACTGCCGGTCTCACGCATCAACATGAACGCGCGAGGGACGATGAGAGCGGCGATGAGTATTCCTGCGAGAGCATCTGCCTGCTGAAACCCTGTCGTCGCGATGACGATGGCCGCGACGATGACACCGAGTGAACCAAGAGCATCGTTGAGAACTTCGAGGAAAGCGGCCCTCATGTTGAAGTTCGCGCCTCGACTCGATGCGAGCACCGCGATTGCAACGATGTTGGCGGTGAGCCCGATGATGCCAAAGACGAGCAACTCCCCCGCTGGTACTTCTGGCGGCTCGAACAGGCGACGGATACCTTCGATTGCCGCGTAGGTTCCGACCGCCAGGAGCAGCGCCGCTTGAGCGAGTGCTGCTATCACTTCAATCCGTCGAAAGCCCCAGGTGCGCTTCGAGCTCGGCGGGCGCAGCATCAACGTTGCCGCGATGAGCGCGACGAGAAGTCCTGACGCGTCGGTGATGGCGTGCGCCGTGTCCGTGAGCAGAGCGAGGCTGCCGGTGATGACGGAGCCAACCGCCTGCGCCGCCACGATGGCGGCAGTGATGGCGAAAGCGATCCAGAGCCGGCGGCGAAAGTCCCCTGGCATGCCTTCTTCGGTCATAGTTGGCCCGTGGTCATGCCCCGCACCCATTACGCTGCCCCTTTTCTCTCACTTCGTAAGTGCTCACACAGCACCAAATCTTTTCCGGTGGCGGCCAGGAGCGTTTCTGCGGCAACCGTCACGACTCGCAGAGCCTCGGGATGCGCGAGGGCGTACCACGTCGCTGGACCGTCGGGTCGAGCGACAGCAAGACGACATTCAACGAGGAATCCAAGGTGCATGCTCACGGTCGACTGCGCGAATCCCATGTGCTCAACGAGGTCGCGCACTCGATGCTCTCCGGACGAGAGATGCTGAACGATAGCCAGTCGCGTGGGGTCAGCGAACGCCTGGAACAGGTGTGCGTACGCGTCAGTCGCCTCCGCGTCCAACTTAAGCAAGTTGCGTTCTATCATCGCCATACGACGATGATAGATCGCAAACACTGCACCGTCACGGTTCTAGAGCAACTGATAAGGACACTCACTTGCACGGCCAACTGAT
The DNA here is from genome assembly GCF_003989315.1 of Microbacterium sp. HSID17254. Taxonomy (NCBI): domain Bacteria; kingdom Bacillati; phylum Actinomycetota; class Actinomycetes; order Micrococcales; family Microbacteriaceae; genus Microbacterium; species Microbacterium sp. HSID17254. The sequence goes on along the minus strand of NZ_RBLT01000005.1, from coordinate 64,130 downwards.
GGCGGGCGCGCTTGGACCGTCGACTATCCCGCATGACGATCTCGCCGGGACGCACGAGACGCTGGCGGACGTCGCCCCCATGAACCACGAGATGCGCACGTTGCCTGACGAACAATGATGTCCTCCGCGGCACGCCACTATCAGACACGGCTAACCGAAGGATGTTCCCTCAGCGGTCTTCGGACGCCCTGCAAGAGGGGGAACACGAGCGCGTTGGGTCCGGAGATCTGCTGCGGGGTCCTGGCGGCTCGCGGGTCGCAAAGTCCGGGGAATCCTCTCGGCACCCGGGTACGGCCCGACAGGGTGAGCCCGGCTGTCTCGAGAACACTCTCGACGCTGGTGACCCCCAGCATGTTCGCGACGAGAGATCTAGCGATAATGCCGAACTGCTCTTGCGATGCCCTTTCCCGTTCACGGTGCTCATCAGTCGTCTGTCGAACACGTTGCGCGTCCGGGTGTTTGAATGGGACGACAGCGAACAGGGCGATGATATCCGGGCACGGTACACCGCAGCTTTGAGTATTCATGCGAGCGCGCCCTCCTGGCCCATCACAGACGTGCTGCTTAAGGTCGAACCTTCATCAACATCGGCGACTCCCCGGGAGGCCGGAGAGTCTTGGTGGTCAAGCGCGACTCGGAAGCTGTTCCGGCGCGGGAACGGGAGCTCTTCAGGCAGCTAGCTGACCTTCAGGTCCTTGAGTTCACGGCGGGGAAGGTTGCTATCGAGGGCCCTCTTGCGTGGCTTCTGCGGTGATCAATGTGATTCGCCCGTTCGGCTTTACCTGAACTCCGCCTTGCAAGCGCTGGCGCGGAACTGCTCGCTGTCGCGGGGACTGCCTCACCGCGGCAGACTCGCACGGCTGCTGACGTTGTCAGCCGCCTCTGGTGAGGGTGGACGTCGGCATCGGGATCACCACGGCAGACAGCATGAAACTCACTCCCGCCAAGTGTGGCGTCCTCGCAGCGCGCCCAAGTGCTCGGTGTTGCGATGCGATCTCGAGCCCAGCGATCTTCAGTCTGATCTCCCGTGACCTTCGCAGAATCATGCGCCTCTCCACAGTCGCCCGCGATTCATCGGTTCTGGCCATCGTGGGATGTTTCATTGCGCTCACGTTTCGCGACCGGCAACGGCCGACAACGACAGTCAAACGGACGAAGGTCTCCAGCTCTCATTGGTCTACCGAATCGTTCGCTGCCGCGGCCCGCGTCGTTCGGAGAACTTCGCCCTGACGGGTGACCAAGCAGCGAATACGCCGGTTCGGATTACGCCGTCAGAACAGTAAAAGAAAGAACGCTACCGCGGTCATCTCCCCGTCATCCCTCGATCGCCCACCCCATGATCGCCTGCTGCACGCTCTTCAGGTGACGTTTGAACTCGTAGCCCACGAACGCGGGATGGTTGGCGGCAGCGACCGAGACCTCACGCCCGCGGACGAACGGCGGGCATGGCGCGAAACGGACGCCGTCAGGGGCGCTGTCGAGGAGATCCGAAGTGATCCGATAGGGCGCCATGGCCGCGGTGTGCTCCCCCGGCCCATCCGTGATGATCACGTCGGCCTCCTGCACGGCATCGCTGAGATCCTCCTTCCACGGCAGCGCGGGTGTGCGGACCTCCTCCGGGCAGGCCTGCACGACATCGATTCCGAAAGCCCGATGGGCTTCCTCCCAGGCTCGAGCGATGTTGCCGTCTGGTCCCACCACGAGGACTCGGAGTGAGCGGACATCCGTCTCGCGCGAGAGCGCGAAGAGATCGGATAGCACCTCGCATGGGTGGTTCGCGTTGGTCATCGCGTTGACCACCGGGAGAATCCCAGGGGCAGCGAGCTCACGAAGCACGTGGAGATCGGCATGCCGGACGACGAGGAGTTCGACCCACGCCGACAGGTATCCGACGATGTCGACCGCGTCCTCGACGGTGTCGAGCGCCTCCGGAGGGAAGACGATCGGCTGCAAACCCATCTCCGCAGCGCCGCGTTCGAACGAGACACGCGTCCGCAGGCTCGAGGAAGGGAAGAACAGCGCGGCCGCGCCGTCCCTCCTCGCCAGGGTTCCCGCTTCGATCCGCGCGGCGCGCGCGAAGATCTCCCTCAGATCGTCCCCAGTAAGTTCGGTCAATGAGAGAAGGTGGCGCACTCCCCTATTGTCGCGGACGGCTCCAGCCTCATGATGTCGTGAAGATAACCTGTGCTCGCGCCACGATGTCATCCACTCGCGATTGGAGGAACGGGCCGGGACACTCCGTTCCCGACCACGTCTCCTGGTGGGTGATGACGTGCTCTCGGTCGATCCGGAAGCGCACCGGAACGCCGTCCAGGGTCCGGCCGTCGAAGCCTGCGAGCCACGCGATCATCTGCGCGATCTCCTCGACCTGCGCGGTGGTCACCGTGTACTCCGGCGCTCCGGTGAAATCCAGCGTCTCCACCGCCACGGAGCGCCAGTTCCAGTCCGCGCCGGTGGACGACGGCTTCGCTCCCGGGCGGATGGTCTCGATGACCGAGCCGTCGTGCCGAAGATAGAAGGTGGGAGCCGATGATCTCCTGTTGCAGCGGGAGAAGAAGTCCAACTGGTCCGATGTCGTGCCGGTGTGGTGGATGATGAAGCGGTCGATGACCGGGCTCACAGTTCGACGTTCGCTGCCCGCGATGCTCCGGTCAGCATGCACCGTCGGGTGGGCGCAGTCCTCGAAGCCGAGCGGGACCTCGAGACCCGCGACCGCGCGGCCGTAGACCGGCTCGTACTCGGGTAGCCCTCGGGGGTTGTCCGGGCTGCGTCCGGTGTCGTCTGCCTCTCCCCCGGAGTTCGCGGAGAGCCAGATGCCGACACCGGTCACCGCGATGCCGGTTCCGGCGGCGATGAGGTATCCCCGCCGCGTGTGCGCCGGCACGTGCTCATCGGCGTCCCGTGCTCCCGGGTCCTCCGGCTGCTGACCCTCCCCGCGCGTACTCACGCGGGCTGGTCGCCGTCTCGGGGTGCTCGGAACTCACGCGGCCGGCGTCGTCCTGGCCAGACGAAATGCGCGACCGAGAAGGCGAGGACCGTCCAAGAGACGACGAACGCCCACCACGGGAGCGCCGCTCCCCCGCTTCCGCCCGCCAGCATGACCGACACGATGCAGGCGCTGAGTCCGACGACGACCCCGACGACGGTGATCTCGCCGTGCGCGAGCCACCGCGCGCGAAGCGCCGAGACGAGGCGAAGGGGCAGGCCGATCACCAGGGCGGTGATCATCGACACGACGGACAGGACGACGGCGATGATGCTCGCCCCGATGAAGGACGTCACCCCGTCGTACTCTTCCGCAGCTCCGAGCGCGAGGAAGAAAGCCACGATGAACAGGAAAAAGCCACCGACGAAGAACTGGCCGAGGATGAGCGAGGCGGTCGAGTCGTCGGCTCCCCGGAAGCCCCCGCGCTTCCGTAGGTCTGCAGGGACACGGCGAGGCGAGGTCATATCGTGATCCTACGAGTCGTACACCTTCGCTGGGAGCATACTCGCGCTACCCTCATCCGAACGTGGGCATGGCCGACGGGCCTGTGTTCCCCCCATCTCGCGATCTGCGAGGCGGGGTACACGCTCTCCGGAGGGCATGGAGTGCGGTCGCAACAGGTCCTGCGGAACGGTAGGTTCATCCTCAGGAACAGGCACATTTCGGCCTCGGCAGGATCGAGGGGCCTGAACTTCCGCCTGCTGACTGGGGAGATGTGGGGCGGGCGGATGGACGCGCACGATGACAGGGGCGAAGGGCCGCTGAGGCCCGCCGTGGTGGGCCTGGCGCTGGCGATGTTCAGCGCAGCGGTGGCGGTGGCCTCGACATTCCTGATCGCCGATCCTCGAATCGGCGTTCTGGCGGCAGTGACGCTGTCTTTCGGATGCGTCGGAGTGGCGGCCGGCCTCCTGCTCACGAGGCGAAGGACCTGGGGCGACCCCTCGTGGCCTCCAGGCACGGATCCGAAGCCCTGGACGGCCCGCCGCACCCGTCGGATCTTCTTGCTCTACGGGGTGTTCCTTGTCCTCATCTCCGTGGGTGGGGTGGTCACACTGGCGGGGACCGATCAGAACGAGGCCGACGACCCGCTGCGCGGATGGGTGCTGTCCGCCGTGCTCGGTGTGCTGGGCGTGACGTCGATCGTCAGAGGAGTGCGGCGGCAGCCTCAACCGGTGCACTCGTCCGATCGCCCGGAGACCGAGCCGAACGTCGACGTGCAGGAGTGGATGCCGTTGGGACGCTCTCGTTCGCGGACTCTCCCCCTGGTGGGCTGTTCACGTCTTCTCAGGACAGCCGCTTCTCCTTGCGATGATGATCGGCGCGTTCCTCATCCCGGTGGCGTCGGGACCGCTCGGCGCATGGATATGGCCCCTCGGGGCTGCGCTGCTGGCGGCCGTGGCGATCACCGTCAGCGCCGTCGTGCGGCGACGTTCGCGACCGCCGCGCATCTCACGCGACGCCACCCGTCTGCTCGTCGGCACGAAGGAGATCCCGACCGCGACCCTCACGACGGCCATGGTTGTCGTGCACCCCTGGGAGCCGGACGCCACAGCCCGGAGTATCGCGATCGTCCTCACGGCATCGGATCGCTCGCGAGCAGTGGTCGGCTTGCGAGAACGAGGGCTCCTCGTGTTGACCGATGAGCAGACGGAACTCCTCGTCGCGGCGATCGAGCGAGCCCACATCGATCTCCCCCGCGACAAAGACGATCCGCGCGGAAGGTTCTCACGGACGCTGTACCCCAACCATCTGACGAAATCGGAGGCCCTTCACCTCGTGCAGGAGCCCCCGGGTGACGGCGAGGCGCTGCCGGTGGGGTCCTCAGTCACGTGAGCCAGAGCGCCGGCTCGGAGCCCGCTCTCACGTCGCGAAGAGAGCCCTGACGGTCAGGATGTTCCGACCGTGGACGGAGGACGGGCGTTCCTGCCCGGACTCGACGAAGCCGAGCTTTTCGAGCACTCGCCGGGACGGGAGGTTCCATTCCCAGACGCCGGCCCAGACGCGGTCGAAGCCCGCCCCGTCTGCCCATGCCACGACGGCCTGGGCAGCTTCGGTGGCATACCCCCGGTTGTGCTCGGTGTGCAGCAGCTCGAACGCGAGCTCCGGTTCGGTGCCCACCCCCTCGCCTCCGTAGACGAGACCGCAGTACCCGATCGGATCGCCGGTGTCGATGCGTTCCACGGTGAGCAGCGACGACTCCTCGGCATCGCGGATATGCGCTCGGATGTCGTCCGTGTCGGGGCGGCCGTCCGTGTCGAGCCTCCGGTGCGCGGGGACTCGTTCGTCGCGTTCGGTCCACAGGTGCCGGAAGACGGGTGCGTCCTCGATTGTCTGCCGGCGCAGGCGGAGGCGCGACGTCTCCATCTCCGGGATGCGGGGCAGGTGACTCATCCTCGCAGTCTGGCACTCATCCGCCCCCGCGCTGTGATCTGCAGCGCCTAATGGGAGGACCAGACGCCGAGCTCGTTGCCGCTCGGGTCGGCGAAGTGAAGGCGCCGGCCACCGGGGAACGCATACGGCTCCTGCAGGATCCGGCCGCCTGCGTCCTGGATCGCCGCCTTCGTCGCATCGAGGTGATCGGAGTAGAGCAGCACGAGCGGACCGCCGACGGGTCGCGGTGCGTCCGCGAGCAGGAGCCCGCCGACCTCGCTCCCGTCTCCGCGGGGCGAGAGGATGCCTGCATAGCCAGGGCCGTAGTCCTGGAAGCTCCACCCGAAGGCGGTGGTGAAGAAGCGTTTCGCCACGTCGAGATCCGTGACGACGAGCTCGACATAGTCGAGGGCGTGGTGCTGCGAGGAGGCTGTCATGCGGGCACTCTAGCCACGGCGTCGGACATCGTCGGTCAGGAGTAGCGTGGAAGGGTGCCTCAGGTCTCCCACTCCCCCGTCTCCACACCGGGGTGGCGGGCCTGGGCGATCTGGTCCGTCGGCGTCGCGGCCTACGTGCTCGCCATCACCAACCGCACCTCTCTCGGCGCCGTCGGTGTCGAGGCCGCCGACCGCTTCCAGGCGGACGCCTCGACGCTCGCGCTGTTCGCGGTCGTGCAGCTCGCCGTCTACGGGGGAATGCAGATCCCGGTGGGCGTCCTCCTCGACCGCTACGGATCCCGTCCGATCATCACGGCGGGGATGCTGCTCATGGCGGCCGGACAGCTCACCATGGCCCTCTCCCCCAGCATCGGCATCGCGATCGTCGCGCGTGTCCTCCTCGGAGCCGGCGACGCCGCCGTCTTCCCTGCCGTGCTGCGACTGGTGGCCACGTGGTTCCCCGCGCAACGGGGGCCCGTCATGGTCCAGTTCACCGGAATCATCGGGCAGGCCGGGCAGCTGATCGCGCTGGTGCCGGTCGCCGCCCTGCTACACGCCACCACCTGGTCGATCACGTTCGGCAGCATCGCCGGTCTCGGCCTGCTCTTCACGATCCTCGTGTGGCTCATCGTGCGCAACAACCCCGCGGAGAGCGGCCCCGACGTGTCGGTGAACACGGACACCGGAGTCGTGCGTGTCGTGACGTCGGCGATCGACACGGGCGTCGGCATCCGGGCGGCGTGGGCGCATCCCGGCACGCGGCTCGCGTTCTGGTCGCACTTCACGACTCCGTTCGCCGGCACGGTGTTCGTGCTGCTGTGGGGCATGCCGTTCCTCACGGCAGGCGAGGGCCTGACCACCGCCCACGCGGCGGGGATCATCTCGATCTACGTGGTCGCGGGCATGATCTTCGGTCCGATCATCGGCGATCTCTCCCGCCGCCTCCCGAATCACCGCTCGCTCGCCCTCGTCCTCCCCGCCGTCGGCGTGCAGATGGCCGCGTGGATCGCGGTCATCGCCCTCCCCGGCCCCGCCCCGGACTGGCTCCTCTGGGTGCTGGCGATCGCTCTCGCGACCGGGGGCCCCGCGTCGATGATCGCCTTCGACCATGCTCGCACGCACAACCCCGCGCACCGCCTCAGCACGGCGACCGGAGTCACGAACGCGGGGGGCTTCATCGCAGCCCTGATCGCGGTCTTCGTGATCGGCCTCCTCCTCGACGCCCAGGGCGCCGGCACCCCGGACACCTACACGCTCGACGCCTTCCGCGTCGCGTTCCTCACCCCGATCCCCCTCTGGATCCTCGGGGTCGTTTTCATCCTCATCGAACGCAAACGGACGCGCATCCGCATGGGGCTGGATCCCGAGCGGCGTCGCTGAGCGCCCATAGGATGAGGCATGGCCTCCGCTCCCCCGTCGACCGCCCCCGTCTCGAGCGCCCGAGACGGCCGCACGAGGCCACCGGTGACGGCGGGGCTGCTCGCCGGCCTGCTCCTCGGCGCACTCTGGATCGTCTCCGGCGCCATCGCTCGACTGACCGGTTCCGACATCGTTCTGACGCGGTTGCTGAGCTTCGCCGGTATCGGACCGCTGCAGAGTCATGCCTGGCTGCTCCCCGGTGCGTGGGGCGTCCTCGTGCTGACGGTGACGGCCGCCGTGCTCTGCAGCGTCGTCTGGATCGTGGCACGCGGAGCACGGGGCGTCGGCCGGGCTCCCGCGTTCCTCGTGCTCTGGTTCGGTGCCGTCCTCGCCGGAACGGTCGTCGGGCTGTGCGACGACGTCACCCGGGTCCTGTCCTTCCTCCCTCTCTCGGGCCTGCACGGTCTCACGGCTGCGGTCGTCGAGTCCGCGCCGGACACTGCCTACTGGGGACTCGCCTGGGGCTGGATCCCCGCCTGGGCGTTCTCGCGCAGAGCCGGTGAGGAATCTGCGCGGCGGTGGTCCCCGGGCCTTCTCGGTGTCACCCTCGCGAGCGTGGTCGCTCTCGTCGTCGTCGGGAGCCTGGCCGATGCCGCGTGGCAGCGCCAGATCGTCGAGGAGAACGCCGCGCTGCAGGGCGCCACCGACGAGACGGGAGCCTTCGTCGATCCGGCGGCTGTGGGCGACCCTGTGCCGGAGCGCGCTCCGGGGGCCTCGACACCCCAGCTTCCCGCGGGCGCCTGCACCCTCGACCGAGCCACACTGCTGCTCGGAACAGCCGACGGGGCCACGGGGCATCGTGCCCAGAGCATCCGGCTGATGAACGTCGGTGAGGAGCCCTGCGTGGTCGAGGGGTATCCCGACATCGCGTTCGCGGACCAGAACGGCCATGCGCTCGACGTCGAGGTGCGCCCCGGTTCCTCATTCCTGGCGACCGACCCCGGTATCGCGCCCGTCACGGTACCGCCCGGCGGCGAGGCGACCGCGGTGATCGGCTGGGATGCCAATGCCACGGACGGCGCTCTCGTCGCCCGCGCCCTGCATGCCGCCGTGCTCCCCGGACTCGACCGCGGCTCGTGGCCGGTCGAGCTCGACATCGTCTCGGGCTCCGAGGTCGAGATCACCGCTTGGCACCTCGGCGCCGCACCCGCCGCGCCGTGACGGCACTCCGCGCCGTCAGCGCAGCAGGTGCTGCACCGTCTCCACGATCAACTCGACGCTGACGCGCTCCGGAACCTCCGCGTCGCCCGCCTCGAACTCGGCGAGCTCCACGCCGCGGACGTCGGCGACCGGGATGGCGGCGAACAGCGCGGCCACCTGGTGCGGCAGCAGACCGGCGCCGACCCGATAGGCCGCGGGGATGTAGCCGGGCTCCAGGACGTCCCAGTCGACATGGATCCACACCGGTCGCCCGGCGATGAGAGCGCTCAGCCGCTCCGGCGTGCTCTCCGCGGGGCTGAGGACGGTCACTCCCGCGCCGGAGAGGAGCTCTCCCTCGGCGGGGTCGATGTCGCGGCCGCCGACGACGATGACCTGCCGCGGGTCGATGCCCGCCCCGTGGCCGCTGTCCCACAGCCCGCAGGCGGCGGCGAGGACCATGCCGCCGAGGTAGCCGGAGTCGGTGGTGTCCGGCGTGTTGAAGTCGCCATGCGCATCGATCCAGAGCACCACCGCGTCGGGGTGGTGCTCGGCGACGCTCGGCAGCGTTCCGAGGCTCGCCGCACACGTGTTCGTCACGAGGAGCGGCGTCGTCTCCCCCATGATCGCCTCCTGCACCGCGGCACGGAGGCCCGCGAGCGTGTCCGAGGCCTCGGGCAGCGCGACCGACCAGTCGTCGAGCCGACCGGGCTCCGGAGTGCCGACCACGACGGGCTCCCGCCGGAGAAGCGAAGACAGGGCGTCGGCGACGCGGCGCGCCCCGACGAGGGCTCCGTCCGTGCGGTCGGCGACGCGACCCTGGTTGAGGATGAGCGCGAAGGGCCTGGTCATCCGCTCAGTCTCCCACCCGGCACAGACCACGGCCAAAACCGCCGCACCCACCCGGCACAGACCACGGCCAAAACCGCCGCACCCGGCCTGCACTAACGCCGGCGCGGCGTCCATCCCGACGGGAGCCCTCCGTCGACGAAGGCGCGGTCCCGGTCTGCCGCAGCCGACCAGCCCTGTGCCTCCTCCTCGGTGTCGAAGGCGCCGCGGGCCACGCGGAAGCCGACGTCCTCGTGGCGCATGCGCGGCGCTCCCCCACGGCGGACCGAGGCGCGGACGCTCCAGGCGTCGTCGGCGAACCCGCCGCCGCGGAAGACCCGGTAGTCGTCGTACCGCGCGGGGTCGAGGAGGTCCCAGCACCATTCCCACACGTTCCCGAGCGTGTCGAACAGCCCGTGCAGGTTCGGGAGCTTCCCGCCCACGTCCTGCGGCGTACCGACTCCGTCGGCAGCGGTCCACGCGGCCTCGGCCAGCGGGGCGTAGTGCGGCCCGGTGGAACCGGCGCGGCAGGCGTACTCCCACTCGGCCTCGGTCGGCAGGCGGTAGCCGTCCGCCGTGGTGTCCCAGGCCACATCCTCACCCTCGAAGTGGTAGACGGGATCGAGCCCCTCCCACTCCGAGGCGGCGTTGCAGAAGTGGACGGCCCGCAGCCAGCTCACGTCGGCGACCGGGCGACGAGGATGCCGTGACGGGGTGCCCAGGACCTCGGTGACCTGTTCTTCGGTCACCGGGAAGACACCGAGGGCGAAGGGTTCGAGTTCCACGGTGCGGCGCGTGCGTCGCCGGGCGTCGTGCAGCGTCACCGTGCCGGCGGCGAGACGGACGAGCTCGATATCGCTCATGCGCGGGGTACGGCGACGCTCACGCCGGAGACCGTTCGACCCAGGTGGGGTACTTCGCTGCGCGGCCGTCTCCGGACGAGGTCCTCGTCACGCGTCGACGCACCCAGGGCCCGACGAACTCCCGGTAGTAGGCCAGACCCGCGGGGCCGGCGGTCCAGCGATCGAGCGGCGCCCACCAGGCTGCCGGCGGCTCGAAGCCGAGTCCATGCAGCACGCGGGCCGCGACACGATGGTGTCCGGCCGCGTTCATATGAAGCCGGTCCTCCGACCAGTACGCGGGCTTCGAGAGCTCCGTGTCCGGCCAGTTGAGGGCGCGGATCACGTCGGAGCGATCCTCGATCCGCCGCAGGACCGCCTCGGAGAGCAGGTCGCCTCGGCGCTGCACGAGAGAGCCCATCGGAAGCTGCCCGCTGGGGTTGGCGCCGGAGAGCAGGATCATCGTCACGCCCTCCTCGTCACACCGTCGCAGCACTCGGCTGAACGCATCGGCGATGTGCTCCACGTCGGTCCGTGGCCGCAGCATGTCGTTGCCGCCGCCGTTGAACGACAGGTGCGTGGGACGGAGGGCCAGCGCGGGTTCGAGCTGCTCCTCGACGATCGGCCAGGCCAGCTTCCCTCGGATCGCCAGGTTCGCGTACTGGATGGGGTGCCCCGCGGCATCCGCCCATCCCTGCGCGGCGATGTCGGCCCAGCCGCGCTCGCGCCCATCGGGGAGCACATCGCCCACGCCTTCGGTGAAGGAGTCGCCTATCGCGACGAAACGTACATCAGCCACGCGCCCAGCCTATTCCCGGTCCCGGACGTCACCGGTCGTCCAGCGCCGCTCCGCTCCGGTCGACGAGTCCCCAGGCGGCGGCCGCCGCGACGAGGAAGCAGGCCGCGAACACGACGAACAGCAGAGGAGCGCCGCCGGCGACGAGGAGGACAGGAACGGCGAGGGGCGCCACGATGGAGGCGATGCGTCCGACCCCCGCGGCCCAGCCCGCCCCGGTGCCGCGCAGCGAGGTCGGGTAGATCTCGGGCGTCACCGCGTACAGCGCGCCCCACGCGCCGAGGGTGAAGAACGACAGGGCCATTCCGGCGCCGATGATCATCGGCACGGTCGTGGCGGTGCCGAAGACGACGGCCGACGCGGTCGCCCCCAGCAGGAAGACCGACAGCGTGATGCGGCGTCCCCACACCTCGATGAGCCAGGCCGCCACGGCGTAGCCCGGGAGCTGCGCGAGCGTGATGATGAGGGTGAAGCCGAACGAACGGACGAGGTCGAATCCGGCATCCACGAGAATGCTGGGGATCCAGATGAAGGCCCCGTAGTAGGCGAAGTTCACGGCCAGCCACACGAGCCAGAGGCACGCCGTCCGCACGCGGAACTCCGCGTTCCAAAGGGTCGCGAGCCGTGCCCGTGCCGTCTTCGCGATGGCCCGCGACGCCGGTTCCTTCCGGAGGGGCGGGGTGTACTCGACTCCCGCATCGGCCTCGAAGGCCGCCACGATGCGATCCGCTTCCGCGATGCGTCCGCGGGACGCCAGCCAGCGCGGCGACTCGGGCAGACCCCACCGCACGACGAGGGCGTAGACCGCGGGGATCGCGCCGAGCGCGAAGGCCCATCGCCAGCCCGCCTCGGAGGCGGGGATCACGAAGTATCCGATCAGGGCCGATGCTGTCCAGCCGACGGCCCAGAACGCTTCCAGGATGACGATCAGCCGTCCGCGGATGCGCGCGGGAGCGAATTCGCTCACATAGGTCGAGGCGACCGGCAGCTCCGCGCCGAGGCCGAGGCCGACGAAGAAACGCAGCACGAGCAGGGCCGCCACTCCCCCGACCAGCGCACTCGCTCCGGTGGCCACACCGTAGATGAGCAGAGTGAGGGCGAACACCTGCCGGCGGCCGAAGCGGTCAGCGAGAAGACCGCCGAGGGTCGCGCCGACCGCCATGCCGACGAAACCGAGCGAGGCGATCCAGCCGGCCTCCCCCTTCGTCAGATCCCACTGCTGCGAGAGCGCCGCGATGATGAAGGAGATGAGTCCGACGTCCATCGCGTCGAGCGCCCAGCCGACGCCGGAGCCCGTGAGCAGGCGCAGGTGCCGGCGGGTGAACGGGAGGACGTCGAGGCGCTCGGCGAGCGAGGTGCGGCTCGGCAGGGCGGTATCGGCCATGATTCTCATCGTAGGGCCGGCCGTCCCGCCGAGCCGCGAGATGACGCCCGCTCAGTCGCGGTCGGCGAGGAGCTTCCGCACCCGAGGGATCACCTCGGTGCCGTACAGCTCGATGCTGCGCATCATCGACTCGTGCGAGAGGGTTCCCGTCGCGTACTTGAGGTCGAAGCGGCCCAGCCCGAGGGTCGTGATCGTGTCGGCGATCTTCGCGGCGACACGCTCCGGTGAGCCGGCATAGAACGAGCCCTCGGGACCGATGTCGTTCTGGAAACGCGCGCGGCTGTAGGGCGGCCAGCCGCGCTCGCGACCGATGGTGTTGTTCATCGCCTCGAAGCCCGGGTAGGCCTCGTCCCATGCCTCCGCGTCGGTGGGCGCGATGTGTCCCGGCGAGTGCACGGCCACCGGGTGCGCCGTCGTCCCGAAGGAGGCGACCGAGCGGTGGTACAGGTCGACGAACGGCTTGAATCGCCCGGCCGGGCCGCCGATGATCGCCAGCATGAGGCCGAGACCGTGACGCGCGACACGCACGACGGACTCGGGGCTGCCGCCGACGCCGACCCACGTGCGCAGACCCTTCTCGGTCTTCGGGAAGACGTCCGCGTTGTCGAGCGACGGCCGCAGCGACCCGGACCACGTCACGGGCTCCTCCTTGAGGAGCTCGACGAACAGCTCCAGCTTCTCCTCGAAGAGCCGGTCGTAGTCGCGCAGGTCGTAGCCGAACAGCGGGAAGGACTCGATGAACGAACCGCGCCCGAGCACGACCTCCGCCCGCCCTCCGGACAGGGCGTCGAGGGTCGAGAAGCGCTCGAACACGCGCACCGGGTCGTCCGAGGACAGCACGGTCACGGCGGTGCCCAGCCGGATCCGTTCGGTGCGGGCGGCGATCGCCGCGAGCACCATCTCCGGAGACGAGACCGCGAACTCGCGCCGATGGTGCTCCCCCACGCCGAAGAAGTCCACGCCGACCGTATCAGCCAGCTCCGCCTGGGCGACGACGTTCCGGATGGTCTGCGCGCCACTGAGCAGCTCGCCGTCCTGATCCCGGGTGATGTCGCCGAACGTGTCCAGCCCGAACTCGATGTCCATGTCACACCTTCCTATTCAGGTGAATGGAACACGCGGCGGGAGGCCGGCATTCCCGTCACCGAGGCAGCAGCGCACTCCGCAGCGTGTCCAGCCCGACACCGCCCAGATCGAGGGCGCGCTTGTGGAAGCCCTTGAAGCTGAACGCGTCGCCCTCCGCCTGCTGGACGGCGTCGCGGACCTGCTCCCAGATGCGCTGACCGACCTTGTACGACGGTGCCTGACCCGGCCAGCCGAGGTACCGGTTGACCTCGAACTGCACGAACTGGTCCGACATGTTGACGTTGCGACGGAGGAAGTCGAGCGCGTAGTCGGCATCCCAGACGCCGTCACCGTCGAGACGGGGCTTGCCGAGGTGCACGCCGATGTCGAGGACCACGCGCGCCGCCCGCATCCGCTGCCCGTCCAGCATGCCGAGGCGATCCGCCGGGTCGTCCAGGTAACCGAGCTGCTCCATCAGTCGCTCCGCATACAGCGCCCAGCCCTCCGCGTGACCGGAGGTGCCGGCGAGCAGCCGTCGCCACGAGTTGAGCTCGGCGCGGTTGTACACGGCCTGGGCGATCTGCAGGTGATGCCCCGGCACACCCTCGTGGTACACGGTGGTGAGCTCGCGCCACGTGTCGAACTCGGTGACGCCCTCGGGGACCGACCACCACATGCGGCCGGGGCGCGAGAAGTCGTCGGTGGGGCCGGTGTAGTAGATCCCGCCCTCCTGCGTCGGCGCGATCATGCACTCCAGGGTGCGGATGGCCTCCGGGATGTCGAAGTGCGAGGCGCCGAGCTCGGCGACCGCGCGGTCGCTGGTCTCCTGCATCCACCGCTGGAGCGCCTCGGTGCCGACGAGCTTGCGGGCGGGATCCGATTCCAGATGCGCGACGGCCTCCTCCACGGAGGCGCCGGGGAGGATCTCGTTCGCGATCGCCGTCTGCTCGGCCACCATGCGGGCGAGCTCTTCGCGACCCCACTCGTAGGTTTCGTCGAGGTCGATGGTGGCGCCGAGGAATCGACGGGAGTTGAGGGCGTAGAGGTCGCGCCCCACGGCGTCCGTCTCACCGGCCTCGGGCGCGAGCTCCTCGGCAAGGAAGCGCCGCAGCTCCCCGTACGCGACCCGCGCAGCCGCGGAGTTGTCCGCCAGGGTGCGGGCGAGCGAGGCGGGAAGCTGGCCTTCCTCGGGATCGGCGTGCGCGACGAACGCCGCGAAGAAGCCGTCGTCGGCGATGTAGCGGTCGATCTGCGTCGCGACCTCCGCGACCTGGCGTCGTGCAGGCGTCACGCCCTCGGCGATGCCCAGGCGCAGCGTCTCGACGTATCCGCGCAGCGCCGCGGGAACCGCGGAGAGCCGGGTGGAGATGACCTCCCAGTCCTCGACCGTCGCGGTGGGCATCAGGTCGAAGGCGGAGCGGACGTCCTGCGCGGCGGAGGCGATGACGTTCAGATCGCGCAGGTGCCACTTCGCCTCGTGCAGCTCGAGGTCGAGGCGCAGCTCCGCACTGAGGTCGGTCTTGGTCACCTCGTCGATCGCATCGACGGGCTCCAGCGCGGACAGCGTGTCGAGCGTGGCCCGCGTCGCCGCGGCGATCTCCTCATGGCCTTCCGGGCTCAGATCGCCGAACCGGTCGTTGACCTCGGACCGGCCGATGTAGGTGCCGAGAGTCGGCGCCAGGACGGCGATCCTGTCGACCCATTCATCGGCGACCCTGTCGATGGCGGAGGGGGTGCGGGGTGCTGAAGTCATACCTTCCAGCCTAATCCCCGCCCCCGTCCGCCACCGGGATCAGTGCGCGGCTTCGTTCCAGTCCCGACCGCGGCCCACCTGCACGTCGAGCGGCACGGAGAGCTGCGCGGCATCCCCCATCCGCGTGCGGACGATCTGCTCCACCGCATCCCATTCCCCTGCCGCGACCTCGACGACGAGTTCGTCGTGGATCTGCAGCAGCACCCGCGACTCCAGCTTCGCGGCGTGGAGGTCGTCGTGGATGTGGAACAGCGCGATCTTCATGATGTCGGCCGCGCTGCCCTGGATCGGGGCGTTGAGCGCCGCCCGCTCGGCGTTCTCCCGCAGCACGCGGTTGGGGCTCGCGAGATCGGGGAACGGCCGCCGACGCCCGAAGATCGTCTCGGTGTAGCCGACCTCCTTGGCCTTCATCACCGAGGCCCGCAGGTAGTCGCGGACCGCGCCGAACCGTGCGAAGTACTCGACCATGAGCTGCTTGGCCTCGGACTGCTCGATGCGCAGCTGCTTCGAGAGCCCGAATGCGGAGAGGCCGTAGACGAGGCCGTACGACATCGCCTTCACCTTAGTGCGCATCGCCGGCGTGACCTCGGACGGATCGACGCCGAACACCCGGGCGCCGACGAAGCGGTGGAGGTCTTCACCGCTGTTGAACGCCTCGATCAGCCCCTCGTCGCCCGAGAGGTGCGCCATGATCCGCATCTCGATCTGCGAGTAGTCGGCGGTGAGCAGGGTCTCGTACCCCTCGCCGACCTCGAAGGCGCTGCGGATGCGCCGCGACTCCTCGGTGCGGACCGGGATGTTCTGCAGGTTCGGATCGGTGCTGGACAGGCGCCCGGTCTGGCTCCCCGTCTGCACGTACGTCGTGTGGACCCGGTGGTCCTCGCGGATCGCGGTATCGAGGGACTCGATGATCTGCCGCAGCTTCGTCGCCTCACGGTGCTGCAGCAGCAGGCTGAGGAACGGGTGCGGGTGGGATTCCTGCAGGTCGGCGAGCACCGCTGCATCGGTCGAGTACCCGGTCTTCGTCTTGCGCGTCTTCGGGAGCTGCAGGTCTTCGAACAGCACCTCCTGGAGCTGCTTCGGCGACCCGAGGTTGAACTCGCGACCGACGACCGAGAAGGCTTCCTGGGCCAGGGCGTCCGCCCGCGTCGCGAGTTCGGCCGAGAACGTCGACAGCACCTCGTGCGACACGGCGACGCCGGCGAGCTCCATGTCGGCGAGCGTGCGGAGCGTCGGCAGCTCGATGTCGCGGAGCACGGCGTCGACCGGCTCCGGCAGATCGTTCCGCAGCGCCTCGGCCACCCGGAGGATGAACCATGCCTCCTGCGAGGGGGTGGCGCCCTCGGTCTCCGGCACGAGCTGCGACGGATCGGCCTCGGGGAGCTTCTCCCCCAGGTAGCGCTGCACGAGGTCGGACAGCGTCTTGTCGGGGAAGCTGGGGCGCAGCAGCCAGCCCGCAAGGCTCGTGTCGTAGGCGAGCCCGCCCAGGCGGATGCCCTGACGGAGCAACGCCTTCACCTGCGGCTTGGCGTCGTGCAGCACCTTCGGCGCCTCGGACTCCAGCCACGGGCGCAGCGCCGCGGCCGCCTCCTCCGACCAGTCGAGCTCGCGCAGCTCGCTCCCGGTGGCGACGCCGACGCGCACAGGTGCGCCGGACTGCACCACGACCCGGAGAGCGACGTCTCCGTCCTGTGCTGCGGCCCAGACGGCCAGATCGGGGGCGGACACCTGTACCGGCGTGGGCATCTCGACGACGGAGGCCGGGTCGTCGGCGACCTCGCCCGCTCCGACGGCCTCGAAGACCCGGGGCAGCAGCGTGCGGAACTCCAGCCGGGCGAAGATGTCGCGGACGGCCTCGGCGTCGATCGGGGCGACGGCGAGGTCGGCCGGTGCGACCGGCAGCTCCACGTCGGTCAGCAGGCGGTTGAGCTTGCGGTTGCGGCGGACGTCGTCGATGTGGTCGCGGAGGTTGCCGCCGACCACGCCCTTGATCTCACCGGCACGCTCGAGCAGCTCGTCGAGGGAGCCGAACTGCGTGAGCCACTTGACGGCCGTCTTCTCCCCCACCTTCGGCACGCCGGGGAGGTTGTCGCTGGTCTCACCCACAAGGGCGGCGATGTCGGGGTACTGCTCAGGACGGACGCCGTAGCGCTCCTGCACGGTCGCCGGGTCGTAGCGCTTGAGCTGCGAGACCCCCTGGACGGACGGATACAGCAGCGTGACGTCGTCGGTGACGAGCTGGATGGTGTCACGGTCTCCCGAGACCACGAGCACGTCGTAGCCCTGGGCCGCCCCCTGCGTGGAGAGGGTGGCGAGGATGTCGTCGGCCTCGATGCCCTCCTGCGTCAGCACCGGGATCGACATCGCCGCGAGGCAGTCCTGCAGCAGCGGGATCTGGCCCTTGAACTCCTGCGGCGTCTCGGACCGGGTGGCCTTGTACTCCGGATACTCGTCGGTGCGGAACGAGTGGCGGGAGGTGTCGAACGCGATCGCGAGATGCGTGGGCTGCTCGGCCTTGATCAGGTTGACCAGCATGGACAGGAAGCCGTAGATGGCGTTCGTGTGCTGGTTGTCCTTGGTGGTGAAGTTGTCGACCGGGAGGGCGAAGAAGGCCCGGTAGGCGAGCGAGTGGCCGTCGACGACCATGAGGGTAGGCTTTGCGGAGTCCGTCACCCTGTCAGCCTAACGAGGAGCACGGACACCCGCAGAGGAGGATGCATGAGCGAGGTCGCCACCAGCGAGGGACTCGAGTGGGCGGCCGCCCGCGGCATGGGAGCGCTGGCCGAGAAGATGGGCATGGAGTTCGTCGAGTTCGGCATCGACCGCTGTGTGGCCACGATGCCGGTGGAGGGCAACACCCAGCCGGTCGGTCTCATGCACGGCGGTGCCTACGTCGTGCTCGGCGAATCGCTCGGCTCCATGGCGGCCAACCTGCACGCGGGCGCCGGCCGCCTCGCTGTCGGCGTCGACATCAACGCCACGCACACCCGGTCGGCCACCTCGGGCGTGGTCACCGGAGTCTGCACGCCTGTGCACCTGGGGCGCAGCATCACGGTGCACGAGATCGTCGTGACCGACGATCAGGGCCGGCGCTGCTCGACGATCCGCATCACCAACATGATCAAGGACGCTCCCGCCGCGGGCTGAGCGGCTCCTCCAGCAGGAGCTGGAACAGGATGTGGTCCTGCCACTCCCCCGCGATCCGCAGGTACTTCGGGGCGATGCCGATGCGCTCGAAGCCGGTGGCGGCGAGGACCCGCTGCGAGGCGACGTTGTGGAGCAGCGTCGACGCCTGGAGGCGGTGCAGTCGCAGCTCGTCCCGCGCGTGCTCCGCCACGAGGGCGACCGCGCGCCCGGCGAGCCCGCGGCGCAGCCGGGTGGAATCGATCCAGTACCCGAGATCGGCGCTCCAGAACGCACCGCGCACGATGGTGTTCAGGTTGACCCGGCCGCGGATCTCGCCGTCGTCCGAGAGGATCACGAACCGGGAGCTCCGGCCGAGGGCGGCCTCCGCGACGCACTGCTGCGCGTTCTGCTCCTGCCAGTCCTCGGTGAAGAACGCCTCGGAGCGCTCCGGCTCCCACGGGGCGAGGTGCTCTCTGTTCGCGAGATACGCGTGCGCGAGCGCCGCACCGTCGCCGGCGCGGACCGGCCGCAGAACGTGCTCTGCGTCCAGCCGGAGCACCGGAGTGCCTTACTTCTTGGGAGCGAGCTGCTCGATGATCGCCTTGGCGACGTCCTGCATCGTCAGGCGGCGATCCATCGACGCCTTCTGGATCCAGCGGAACGCCTCGGGCTCGCTCAGGCCCATCTTCTCGTTGAGGAGGCCCTTCGCGCGGTCGACGAGCTTGCGGGTCTCGAAGCGCTCGACCATGTCGGCGACCTCGGCCTCGAGGGTGATGATCTGCTCGTGGCGGGCCAGGGCGATCTCGATCGCGGGGAGGAGATCGTTCGGGGTGAAGGGCTTCACGACGTAGGCCAGGGCTCCGGCCTCGCTCGCGCGCTCCACGAGCTCCTTCTGACTGAACGCGGTCAGCAGCACGACCGGGGCGATGTTGCCCTTGTGGAGCTTCTCGGCAGCGCTGATGCCGTCGAGCTGGGGCATCTTCACGTCCATGATGACGAGGTCGGGACGCAGCTCGGTGGCGAGGGCCACCGCCGTCTCGCCGTCGCCGGCCTCGCCGACGACATCGAAGCCGTTGTCGCGGAGGATCTCGACGATGTCGAGACGGATCAGCGACTCGTCTTCGGCGACGACGACGCGTCGGGGTGCGGATGCCGTGGGCTGCTCAGCCTGTTCTTGCTCGGTCACCCCTCCATCCTAACGGAGAGGTCCCCACCGCCGGCTGAAGACGGCGGGCGCGCGGGGAACCGTCCGTCGTCTGCGCTACAGTCGAAGTCGCGAGACACGGGCCGGCGTGGCGGAATGGCAGACGCGGAGCACTCAAAATGCTTTGTCCGAGAGGGCGTGTGGGTTCGAGTCCCACCGCCGGCACCAGCATCGCGGACCGCTCGCCCCGTCACTCGGCGAGTGCGGCGAGTTCGGCCATCACGCGGGGGTGGGCGAGGATGCGGAAGTGTCCGCCCGTCTCCAGGACGACGTTCTTGGCCCCGGCGAGCTCGCTCCCCTCGGGGATGTGCGGATCGAACGCGGCGTAGATCGAGACGATGCGCGCGTTCACGTCGAGCTCCCGCCCCAGCGCGACGATCGAGGGGTCGTCGGGCGCGAAGGCCCGCAGCACCCGTCCGGGCAGGAGCCGCGCGTAGCGGGAGCCTCCGAACGGCGTCGCGATGGCGAGCATGCCGCGGATCCGCGCCCCCTCCGGGCCGGTCATCACCAGCTTCCCGGCGAGACCGCCCTTGCTGTGGGCGACGAGGAACACGCCGGAGAGGTCGTGGGTTCGCAGGTAATCGGCCACCTGATCGGCCTCATCCTGCACCGGGAACTGGTTGCGGCGCAGCGCATCCACGACATGGACCGGGTGCCCCCGCTCGTGCAGCGCGACGATGAGCGGCTCCAGGAAGCGCCAGGTCTCGTAGACACCGGCGAGCACCACGAGCGGGGCGCGGTCTCCGGTGGTGAAGTCGTCCGCCTGGTCACGGCCGAAGAACGAGCGGACCTGCCAGAACCCCGCGTAGGCGTAGTCCGCGGCCCACCAGCCCAGGATCCTCAGGACGCTGATCGTGCCCTCCCCCGTCGGATGGCTGCGGCCGGCACCTCCGTCGGCCATGCTCCCGTCGTGTGGGCCAGGATCGCGGAAGCCACCGCCCGGGGCGCGGACTGCTGCGCGACATGATGGTGACCGGGGATCTCCACCAATCGCGAGACGGCCGCCGCGTCGCGCAGGCGCCGGCACCACGCGCGTCCTGCGATCGGATCGTCACTCCCCCGGACGACGAGCACCGGCATGGTGAGAGCCGCGACCCTCTCCTCCAGGGGATACGCGAGCATGTGCCGGAGCTGGCGGAGATACCACCGCACGCCGCAGCGCAAGTAGTCGGTGAAGACGACCGTGTTGATCGCCGGGGTCTCGCCGACGGTGTCGACGGCCAGGGCCCGGGCCTGCGCGGCGAGAGTCCGGTGGGCGTCGTCCGTGACGGGACCGATCGTCACGACGGTCCGGACGTACTCGGGATGCCGCAGCGCCGTCTCCACGGCCCACTGCACGCCCATCGAGTGCCCGACGAGCACGACGCGATCGTCGTCGAGGCTCGCCACCACCTGAGCCAGGCCCGCCGCCATCTGGGGGATGGAGACGTCGAACCGGGGCTTGGGCAGGCCGCCGAAGCCCGGGAGATCGACGGAGACCACCCTGGTGGTGTCGGCGAGCACGGCGTGCAGCCGCGACAGGTACCGATGCGACATCCCGATCCCGTGCACGAGGACCACGGTCGGGGCGGTGCTGCCGGCGGGCCGCGGACTCTCCAGGATGCGGAACGTCAGCCCGGAGGTGACGAGGAGACGACGGAGGACCATGGCAGCACGCTAACCGAGGCCGCCGTCACGGCCGAGAGGCTTGACGCACCGGCCCGGAGATGACAGGGAGGGGCGAGGCCGAAGCCCCGCCCCTCCCGGAACGCCCTGCGTCAGACGCCGGCCTTGTAGATCGGCGCGGCGCCGCGGAGCGCATCGCCGACCTTGTGCACGCGCAGGTCGTTCGTGGAACCGATGATCCCGGGAGGGGACCCGGAGATGACGACGACCTTGTCCCCCTCGACGGCGAGGCCGTTCCCGAGGAGGTACTCGTCGACCTGGTGGTACATGAGGTCGGTGTGCTGCACCATGTCGACGAGGGTGGAGCGGAGACCCCAGGTCAGCGCCATACGACGACGGATGCCGGGCTCCGGCGTGAAGGCCAGCATCGGGATGCGGGAGCGCAGACGGGACAGGCGGCGCGCCGAGTCGCCCGACTGCGTGAACACGCACAGGAACTTGGCGTCCACGAACTCCGCGACCTCGAGGGCCGCGAGCGTGATGGCACCACCCTGCGTGCGGGGCTTCGTCGTGAGCGGCAGGATGCGCTCCAGACCGTGCTCCTCCGTCGACTCGATGATCCGGGCCATCGTCTCGACGACGACGACCGGGTAGTCGCCCACGCTGGTCTCGCCGGAGAGCATGACCGCGTCGGCACCGTCGAGGACGGCGTTGGCGACATCGGAGGTCTCGGCACGGGTCGGCACCGGGCTGTTGATCATCGACTCGAGCATCTGCGTCGCCACGATCACGGGCTTCGCGTTGCGACGGGCCAGCTCGACGGCGCGCTTCTGCACGATCGGGACGGCTTCGAGGGGCAGCTCCACGCCGAGGTCGCCACGGGCGACCATGATGCCGTCGAACGCGTCGACGATCTCTTCGAGCGCGTCGACGGCCTGCGGCTTCTCGATCTTGGCGATGACCGGGACGCGGACGCCCTCCTCCGCCATGATCTCGTGCACGCGGGTCACGTCCGAGGCGTTGCGCACGAACGACAGCGCGATGAGGTCGGCACCGGTCCGGAGGCCCCAGCGGAGGTCCTCCTCGTCCTTCTCGCTGAGCGCGGGGACGTTGACGGCGACGCCGGGCAGGTTGATGCCCTTGTTGTTCGAGACGGCGCCGGCGACGACGACACGCGTGGTGACGGTCACGCCGTCGGTCTCGACGACCTCGACGCGCACCTTGCCGTCGTCGATCAGCAGGAAGTCGCCGGGCTTGACGTCCTGAGGAAGGCCCTTGAACGTCGTGCCGCAGATCTCCTTGTTGCCGATGATGTCCTCGGTGGTGATCTTGAAGATGTCGCCCTTGGCGAGCTCGTAGGGTCCGTCCTCGAAGCGGCCCAGACGGATCTTCGGACCCTGGAGGTCCACGAGGATGGCGACGGCACGACCGGAGTCCTCCGCCGCACGGCGCACGTTCGCGTAGTTGTTCTCGTGCACGGAGTAGTCACCGTGGCTGAGGTTCAGTCGGGCGACGTCCACACCGGCATCGATCAGTGCGCGCACCGTCTCATACGTGGAAGTGGCGGGGCCCAGGGTGGCGACGATTTTCGCGCGTCTCAACATGTCTCCAGGGTAGAAGTGGGGGATTACAAACAGGCGACACTGCCGGCCTCAGCCTACGCGGGCTGGAGGCCGATCGCGACATCGCTCGGGCGCACCGGCTCCGGCAGCACGGTGGTGCCCATGAGGAAGCGGTCGACGTTCGCCGCCGCCGCCCGGCCCTCCGCGATCGCCCAGACGATGAGCGACTGCCCGCGTCCCGCGTCCCCGGCGACGAACACGCCGGGGATCGACGACTCGTAGCTCGCGGCGCGACGGAAGGCGCCGCGCTCGGTCACCTCCGGCCGGGTGTCCTCGGTGTAGCCGTCCTGCTCCGGCCCGGTGAAGCCCATCGCGATGAGCACGAGGTCGGCCGGGATCTCCCGCTCCGTGCCGCTCTTGGGCACGCGGCGGCCGTCGATGTACTCGGTCTCGGCCACGCGGAGCGCGCGGACCTCGCCCACGTCGTTCGACAGGAACTCCACGGTCGAGGCGAGGAAGACCCGCTCCCCGCCCTCCTCGTGAGCCGAGGCCACCTCGAAGATCGTCGGCATCATCGGCCACGGCTGGTGATCCGGCCGCGTCTCGCTCGGCTGCTTGCCGATGGCGAGGTTGGTGACGCTGAGCGCGCCCTGGCGGTGCGCGGTGCCGATGCAGTCGGCGCCCGTGTCGCCGCCGCCGATGACGATGACGTGCTTGCCCTCGGCGGTGATCTGGTCCGGGACGGTGTCGCCGGCGACCGCGTGGTTCGACTCGACGAGGTACTCCATCGCGAAGTGGACGCCGTCGAGGTCGCGACCGGGGATCGGCAGGTCGCGCGGGACCGTGGCGCCGGTGGCGATCACGACCGCGTCGTACCGCGCGCGCAGGTCGGCCCAGGAGATGTCCTTGCCGATCTCGACGCCGGCGCGGAACCGCGTGCCCTCCTCCTGCATCTGGCGCAGGCGAGCCTCGAGCTGGCTCTTCTCCATCTTGAAGTCCGGGATGCCGTAGCGCAGCAGGCCGCCGATGCGGTCGTCCCGCTCGAAGACGGCGACGGTGTGGCCGGCGCGGGTGAGCTGCTGGGCGGCGGCGAGACCGGCGGGGCCCGAGCCCACGACGGCCACGGTCTTGCCCGTCAGACGCTCCGGCGGCTCCGGCTCGACCCAGCCCTTGGCGAAGGCCTCGTCGATGATGGAGACCTCGATCTGCTTGATGGTCACGGCCGGCTGGTTGATGCCGAGGACACACGAGCTCTCGCACGGGGCCGGGCAGAGCCGTCCGGTGAACTCCGGGAAGTTGTTCGTCGCGTGCAGCCGCTCGATCGCCGCGCGGCCCTCCCCGCGCCAGGTGAGGTCGTTCCACTCCGGGATGAGGTTGCCCAGGGGGCAGCCGGAGTGGCAGAAGGGCACGCCGCAGTCCATGCAGCGACTGGCCTGGCGACGGAGCACCGCCTTGTCGCCGGGCTCGTACACCTCTTTCCAGTCCATGATGCGCACGGGCACCGGACGGCGAGCGGGAAGTTCCCGCTCGGTCACCTTCAGAAAGCCTTTGGGGTCAGCCACCGGTCACCTCCAGGATGCGGTTCCAGACGATGTCGCCGTCGGGGTCGATCCCCTCGGCCAGTGCCTCCTCGCGCATGCTGCGCACGGCGGCGAAGTCGCGCGGGAGCACCTTCACGAACTCCGCCGCGCTGGCGTCGAAGTCCTCCAGCAGGGCGGTGGCGCGCGGGGACGCCGTGCGCTCCACATGCTCCACGAGCAGCCCGCGCAGCACTTCGAGGTCGGCGCGGTCCAGCGGCTCGAGCCGCAGCTCGCCGCTGCCGAGCGACTGCGCGTTGACCTTCGCGGTGTCCAGAGCGTGCACGTAGGCCACTCCCCCGGACATGCCGGCGCCGAAGTTGCGGCCGGTCGATCCGAGGATCACCGCGAGGCCGCCGGTCATGTACTCGAGAGCGTGGTCGCCCACGCCCTCGACCACCGCGGTCGCACCGGAGTTGCGGACGAGGAAGCGCTCGCCCACCACACCGGAGATGAACATGGTGCCGGACGTGGCGCCGTACCCGATCACGTTGCCCGCGATGACGTTCTCGTGCGGGGCGATCGCGGAGCCGCGGGGCGGCCGGATCGTGATGTCCCCACCGGAGAGTCCCTTGCCGACGTAGTCGTTCGCGTCGCCCTCCAGCCGGAGGATGATGCCCGGCGGAAGGAACGCCCCGAGCGACTGTCCCGCCGTGCCGGTGAGGGTGACGTCGATGGTCTCCTTCGGCAGACCGGTGGCGCCGTGACGCGAGGTCACCTGGTGTCCGAGCATCGTGCCCACCGCGCGCTCGGTATTGGCGATCGGGAGCTCCACCACGACGGGGTCGCCGTTCAGCAGCGCTCCCTTCGCGATGTCGATGAGCTGCACGTCGAAGTGCTTGTCGAGTTCGTGGTCCTGGGCGCGGCCGCTGCGACGCGGCTCGCCCGCGGGGAACGCCGGTCCCTCCAGCACCGGGCTGAGGTCGAGTCCCTCGGCCTTCCAGTGCGCGATCGCCGCGTTGGTCTCCAGGAGCTCGGTGCGACCGACGATCTCGTCGATCGAGCGGTAGCCGAGCTCGGCGAGCAGCTCGCGCACCTCCTCGGCGATGAACTCCATGAAGTTCACGACGAACTCGGGCTTGCCGGTGAACCGGTCGCGCAGGACGGGGTTCTGCGTCGCGACGCCCACCGGACAGGTGTCGAGGTGGCAGACGCGCATCATGATGCAGCCGCTGACCACGAGGGGCGCGGTGGCGAAGCCGAACTCCTCGGCACCGAGCAGGGCGCCGATGATGACGTCCCGTCCGGTCTTGAGCTGCCCGTCGACCTGCACGACGACGCGGTCGCGCATGCCGTTGAGCATGAGCGTCTGCTGCGTCTCCGCGAGGCCGAGCTCCCACGGCGTTCCCGCGTGCTTCAGCGAGTTCAGCGGGCTCGCGCCCGTACCGCCGTCGTGACCGGACACGAGAATGACATCGCTGAGCGCCTTGGCGACACCGGCCGAGACCGCGCCGATGCCGGACTGGCTGACGAGCTTCGTGTGGATGCGCGCCTCGGGGTTCGCCCGCTTCAGGTCGAAGATGAGCTGCTTGAGGTCTTCGATCGAGTAGATGTCGTGATGCGGCGGCGGCGAGATGAGGCCGACCCCCGCGGTGGCGTGCCGGGTGCGCGCGACCCAGGGGTACACCTTGGTCGGCGGGAGCTGACCGCCCTCACCGGGCTTCGCGCCCTGGGCGAGCTTGATCTGGATGTCGTCCGCCTCGGTGAGGTAGAGGCTCGTGACGCCGAATCGACCCGAGGCCACCTGCTTGATCGCACTGCGCCGCTCGGGGTCGACGAGACGGTCGGGGTCTTCCCCGCCCTCCCCCGTGTTCGACTTGCCGCCGATCCGGTTCATCGCGATCGCGAGCGTCTCGTGCGCCTCCTTGGAGATGGAGCCGTAGCTCATCGCCCCCGTGGAGAAGCGCTTGACGATCGCCGAGACGGGCTCGACCTCGTCCAGCGGCACGGGCTTGCGCGTGCCGGTCCGCAGCGAGAACAGGCCGCGCAGCGTCTTCAGCTCGGCCGCCTGGTCGTCGACGAGCTTCGTGTATTCGCGGAAGATGTCGTAACGGCGGGTCCGCGTGGAGTGCTGGAGCTTGAACACCGTCTCCGGGTTGAAGAGATGCGGAGAGCCGTCGCGGCGCCACTGATACTCGCCACCGGTCCACAGCCGCTCATGGGCACGGACCGCGGCGTCCTCCGGGTAGGCGTAGTCGTGGCGGGCCTGGTTCTCGGCGAAGATCTCCTCGATCCCGATGCCGCCCAGCTTCGACTCGGTACGCGTGAAGTAGGCGTCGATGAACTCCTGGCTGAGGCCGACCGCCTCGAACACCTGCGCGCCCGCATAGGACGACACCGTGGAGATGCCCATCTTCGACATGATCTTCAGCACGCCCTTGCCGAGCGCGTAGATGAGGTTCTTCACGGCCTTCTCCGGGGAGATGCCCGTGATGTAGCCGGTCCGCACGAGGTGCTCGACCGTCTCCATGGCGAGGTAGGGGTTGATCGCCGAAGCGCCGTAGCCGATGAGCGTCGCGACGTGGTGCACCTCGCGCACGTCGCCGGCTTCGACGATCAGACCGACCTTCATCCGGTTCTCGCGCCGGATGAGGTGGTGGTGGATCGCCGACACCATGAGCAGCGACGGGATCGGGACGAGATCCTTGTTCGAGTCGCGGTCGGACAGGATGATGAACTCCGCGCCGTCCTCGATCGCCTGATCGACCTCGGCGCACATCTCGGTGAGGCGCTCGGCGAGGGTGTGGGGTCCTGCGTCGAAGTGGTAGAGGCCGCGGATCGTGGCGCTCGAACGCCCGGGCAGGGCCTTGTCGATGTGCCGGATCTTCGCGAGCTCGTCGTTGTCGATGACCGGGAAGTCGAGCGACACCGTGCGGGTGTGCTCCGGACCCCAGGTCAGCAGATTGACCTCAGGGCCCAGACCGAGCTTGAGACTCGTGACAACCTCTTCGCGGATCGAGTCGAGCGGCGGGTTGGTCACCTGCGCGAACTGCTGCGTGAAGTAGTCGAAGAGCAGCCGCGGGCGCTTGCTGAGCACGGCGATCGGGGTGTCCGATCCCATGGCGCCCAGCGGCTCGACACCCGTCTGGCCCATCGGGGTGAGGAGGATGCGGACCTCCTCCTCCGTGTACCCGAAGGTGCGCTGCCGCCGGGTGATCGAGGCCGGCGGGTGCACGATGTGCTCGCGCTCGGGGAGGTCGGCCAGGCGGACGGAACCGGCGTCGAGCCACTCCTGCCACGGGTGCATCGTCGCGAGATCGTGCTTGATCTCCTCATCCTCGACGATCCGGCGCTGGGCTGTGTCGACGAGGAACATCTTGCCGGGCTGCAGCCGGCCGCGGCGCTTGATGCGCTCCGGCTCGAAGTGCAGGACGCCGGTCTCGGAGCCGATGACGACGAGCCCGTCGGTGGTCTCCGTCCAGCGTCCGGGGCGCAGGCCGTTGCGGTCCAGGGTCGCGCCGACGAGCGTGCCGTCGGTGAAGATGAGGGCGGCCGGGCCGTCCCACGGCTCCATCTGGTTGGAGTGGTACTCGTAGAACGCGCGCAGCTCCGTCGAGATGTCGGCCTGCTTCTCGTAGGCCTCCGGCACCATCATCATGATCGCGTGCGGCAGGCTGCGGCCGGTGAGGGTGAGCAGCTCCAGCACCTCGTCGAACGAGGCGGAGTCGCTGGCGCCGTCGGTGCAGATGGGCAGCAGGGGCGAGATGTCGCCGAGGAGCTCGGACTCGAGCTGCGACTGGCGGGCGCGCATCCAGTTGCGGTTGCCGCCGACGGTGTTGATCTCGCCGTTGTGGGCCAGCATCCGCAGCGGCTGCGCGAGCGGCCACGAGGGGAACGTGTTCGTCGAGTACCGCGAGTGCACGACGGCGAGCTCGGAGGCGAAGCGCTCGTCCTGGAGATCCGGGTAGAACGGCTCGAGCTGGAGGGTGGTGACCATGCCCTTGTAGCCGAGCGTGCGGCTGGACAGGGAGACGAAGTAGGCGCCGAGCTCGTGGCCCGCGCGCTTGCGGAGGCGATAGGCGACGCGGTCGAGCGCGATGCCGGTCAGCGGCGCATCGGCGAGAGTGGCGCCGCCGGCGCTCACGAAGAGCTGCTCGAAGGCGGGACGGGCCTCGTCGGCGAGCTTGCCGAGGTTCTCGTTGGCCGTGGGGACCTCGCGCCAGCCGAGGACGCGGAGCCCCTCCGCGCGGGCGATCTTCTCGATCCCTGCCTTCTGCTGGCGGCGCTCGCTCGAATCGCGAGGCAGGAAGGCCAGCCCGGCCGCGTACTCCCCCACGGGCGGCAGTTCGAAGCCGGTGACCGCGCGGAGGAATTCGTCCGGCATCTGGGTGAGGATGCCGGCTCCGTCCCCGGTGCCCGCGTCGGACCCGATGGCCCCGCGGTGCTCCAGGTTGCGCAGGGCCTCGAGGGCCAGCGCGATGATGTCGTGCCCGGCTTCGCCGCGCAGCGTTGCGACCATGGCCAGGCCGCAGGCGTCCTTCTCGAACGCCGGGTTGTACATGCCCTGCTTCGGGGGGTATGCGCCGGAGGCGCCGTAAGGGGGCTGGAAGTACACCAGTTACCGTCCTCAGATCTTCAGTGAAACCCGGGGACGTCGTCGGCCCGCTCGTTCAGTGCAATGGTTCTCCCGCCGCGAGTCGGCGTTATCGGGAGCCGTCCCCGCTCGAGGGAGCAGCGCTTGTGGCAGTGGCTCCGGCGGCGACTTCTTCGGCCGGAGGCTCGCTCACGTCCACGAAATCAGAGGGATTGTCCTGCGATTGTACATCAGCGTCCACGTCCTTCCGTCCGCGGCCCGGCTGGTACGGCGAGGGCTCGAGACCGGGGTGACGGCGCGTCTGCACCACGAGGATGACGAGGCCGAGGACGACGCCGATGATGGCGGCCCAGACGTTGCTGCGCAGGCCGAGGATGATCTCGCTCGGGTCGATGCGGATCGACTCCCACAGGATGCGTCCGGCGCTGTACCAGATGAGGTAGATCGCGAAGAGGCGCCCCCACTGGAAGAACAGCTTGCGTCCGAGCCACAGCAGCACGAGGACGCCGAGGCCGTTCCAGATGACCTCGTACAGGAAGGTCGGGTGGAAGAGGGTGCCCTCGGGGAGACCGGGAGGGAAGGCCGAGTTCGTGGACTCGATCTCCAGGCCCCACGGGAGCGAAGTCGGCAGGCCGAAGAGCTCGTGGTTGAACCAGTTGCCGAAACGTCCCATCGCCTGCGCGAGAAGCAGCCCTGGCGCGAGCGCGTCCGCGAACGTCCAGAAGCGGATGCCGGTCCACCGGCAGCCGAGGTAGGCGCCGACGGCGCCGCCGATGAGGGCGCCGAAGATCGCGATGCCACCCTCCCAGATCGCCCAGACCGAGCCCGGCTCGAAGGGGTTCCAGGTGTTCTTGCCCTCGCCGAAGTAGAAGTTCGGGTGGGTGAGGACGTGGAAGATGCGCGCGCCGATGATCGCGAGCGGCACCGCGAGGATCGCGATGTCGATGACCACCCACGGCTCCGCGCCCCGCTTGGTGAGGCGGTGATTGGTCATCAGGACGGCGACGATGATGCCGGCGATGATGCAGAGCGCGTAGAAGTGGATCCGGAGCGGACCGAGGTCGACGTACGACACGGGCGGGCTCGGGATGCTGGCGAGCACGCCGGCGGCGGTGCTGTGGAGCGCGGAGGACATGAGTGCGATCCTACTTCTCTGAGGCGAAGCGCGCCGACGCGGTGCCGGCGGCCAGGGTTCGGGTGACTTCGGCGAGAGCGGGCACACCGCCATCGCGGAGGGCGCGGACGAGGGCGGTGCCCACGATGGCGCCGTCGGCGTACTCGGAGACGCCGGCGATCTGCTCCGGGGTCGAGATGCCGATGCCCACGCAGGCGCGACGGGCACCGTGGTCGCGGAGCCGCGACACGAGGGTGCGTGCCGCACGGTCGAGCTCGGCCCGCTCCCCCGTGATGCCCATGGTCGAGACGGTGTAGACGAAGCCCGTCGAGGACCGCACGACGAGGTCGAGGCGCTCGTCCGACGAGGTCGGAGCTGCGAGGAAGACCCGGTCGAGACCGAGCCGCTCGCTGGCCGCGATCCACTCGCCGGCGGCCTCCGGGGTGATGTCCGGGGTGATGAGACCCGCGCCGCTCGCGGCGAGCAGGTCCTCGGCATACCGGTCCACCCCGTACTGCAGCACGGGATTCCAGTAGGTCATCACGAGGACGGGGACGTCGGTCGCGGCGGTGATCGCGCGGATGGCGGTGAAGAGGTCCTTCATTCGGAAGCCCGCGGCGAGGGCCTTGGTCGTCGCCTCCTGGATGATGGCGCCGTCCATGACGGGATCGCTGTAGGGCGGCCCGAGCTCGATGATGTCCACGCCGTTCTCGGCGAGGGCGATCGCGGCCTGGATGCTCGTCTCCAGGTCGGGGAAGCCGACGGGCAGGTAGCCGACGAAGGCGCTGCGGCCGGCGTCGTGCGCGCGCTGAATGGCCTGTTCGACGCGGCTCACAGCTGCGGCTCTCCCTTCGAGGCCGCGTCCTCGGCGGCGCTCTCCTCGGACACGTCGTGCGCGAGGGCGTCCTCGTCGTAGAGCTCGAAGTAGCGGGCGGCGGTGTCCATGTCCTTATCCCCGCGGCCGGAGAGGCAGATGGCGATCAGGCCGTCGGGACCGAGCTCGCGGCCGATCCGCAGTGCGCCGGCGAGGGCATGAGCCGACTCGATCGCGGGGATGATGCCCTCGGTCCGGCTCAGCAGCCGCAGCGCCTGCATCGCCTCGTCGTCCGTCGCCGGGATGTACTCGGCGCGGCCGATGTCGGCCAGCCAGGAGTGCTCGGGGCCCACGCCCGGGTAGTCGAGACCGGCGGAGATCGAGTGCGATTCGACGGTCTGGCCGTCTTCGTCCTGCAGCACGTACGTCTTCGCGCCGTGCAGCACGCCGGGGCGGCCGCGCTCGATCGAGGCGGCGTGCTTGTCGGTGTCGACGCCGTCGCCGGCCGCCTCCACGCCGTACAGGCGCACGCCCTCGTCGTCCAGGAACGCGTCGAACATGCCGATCGCGTTGGATCCGCCGCCGACGCAGGCGACGACCGCGTCAGGAAGCCGGCCGACCTCGTCGAGGATCTGGGCGCGAGCCTCTTCGCCGATGATCTTCTGGAAGTCGCGGACCATCGCCGGGAACGGGTGCGGGCCGGCGGCGGTGCCGAAGATGTAGTTGGTGGTCTCGACCGAGGCCACCCAGTCGCGGTAGGCGTCGTTGATCGCGTCCTTCAGCGTGCGCGAGCCCGAGGTGACCGCGACGACCTCGGCGCCCAGCAGACGCATGCGGGCGACGTTCAGCGCCTGGCGCTCGGTGTCGACCTCGCCCATGTAGATGGTGCAGTCGAGGCCGAACAGCGCGGCGGCGGTCGCCGTGGCGACGCCGTGCTGACCCGCTCCGGTCTCGGCGATGACCCGGGTCTTGCCGAGGCGCTTGGTGAGCAGAGCCTGGCCCAGCACGTTGTTGATCTTGTGCGAACCGGTGTGGTTGAGGTCCTCGCGCTTGAGGAAGACCCGCGCGCCGCCCGCGTGCTCAGCGAACCGGGGCACCTCGGTGAGCGCGGACGGACGCCCGGCGTAGGAGGACAGCAGATGGGCGAGCTCGGCACGGAACTCCGGGTCGGCGATGGCCTCCTCGTAGGCGACCGTCAGCTCGTCGATCGCGGCGACCAGGGACTCCGGCATGTACCGTCCGCCGAACTCGCCGAAGAACGGACCGTGCTGGTCGCGCAGACTCACTTCGCCTCCAGGAAGCTCTCGAGAGTGGCGACCGGGTCTCCGGTCACCAGGGCCTCGCCGATCAGCACGACGTCGGCACCGGCCGAACGGTAGTGCGCGACATCGGCGGGGGTGAGCACCGCGGACTCCGCGATCTTGATCGCCGAGTCGGGGATGCGGTCCACGAGCCGGCCGAACAGATCGCGGTCGAGCTCGAGGGTCTTGAGGTTGCGGGCGTTCACGCCGATGAGAGCGGCGCCGAGGTCGATCGCGGCCTCCAGCTCCTCCGCCGAGTGGGTCTCGACGAGCGGCGTCATGCCGAGCTCGAGGATGAACCCGTACAGGTCGCGGAGGACGTCCGGCTCCAGGCCCGCCACGATCAGGAGGACGAGGTCGGCACCGGCGGCACGCGCCTCGAGCACCTGGTACCGGGTGGCGATGAAGTCCTTCCGGAGCACGGGCAGCGAGACCCGGGCAGTGACCGCCTCCAGATCGGCGAGACTGCCGCCGAAGCGGCGCTCCTCGGTGAGGACGCTGATCGCGGAGGCGCCACCGGTCTCGTAGAGCGCGGCCTGGTGCGCGGGATCCGGGATCTCCGCGAGGGCACCGCGGGATGGACTCGCCCGCTTCACCTCGGCGATGATCTTCACCCGGTCGGCGGGAGCGAGGTACGACAGCGCGTCCTTCGCCGCGGGGCGCGCGAGGGCGTCACGCTCGACGACCGCGAGCGGACGGGACTGGGAGCGACGCTCGGCGTCTGCGACAGCGCCGGCCGTCAGGTCGGCGAGGACCACTAGTGCGCCTTCGGAGCGTACTTGGGACCCTTCACGCCGTATCCCGCCTTCGCGAGCACCCAGCCGACGATCGCCCCGATCGGGATCAGTGCGGCGGCGATCCACACCAGGGTCGGCTGCTCGAAGCAGAACGCGACGGTCGCGGCAGCGAAGCCGACGAGCATGATCACGACGGCGGTCCAGGCCGCAGGCGAGTGTCCGTGGCCGGGGTCAGCGATCGGGTTGGTCATGTTCTCCTCCGGGGACGACGTGGGGATCTGGGTTCAGTCTATCGGGGTCAGCGCGTCGGGTCGGACCCGCGGGACAGCTCGTCCCAGGAATCGACCGCGTCGACGGGACCGTCGTGCGGCGCGTCGCTCGGCGCGTCGGTGCGATAGCGACGGCCGCCGGCCTTCCAGCGCCGCCAGGTGGTCAGCACGACGACGGCGGCGACGAGCAGGATCGCCCAGCCGACGAGGGCGAGGAACGGCCAGGCCGACGGCACGATGCTCGCCGCGACCTCGTGGACGGCTCCGCTCCCGGCGAGTCCCGTCGTCTCGGTGACGGTCGCAGCGACAGCGCCGTACGCGTCGCCGAGGAGGAGCTGCAGCGTGGACCAGCCCAGGAACAGCGCGGCCGCGGCGGCCAGCACCCCGAAGACGACGCGCACGACCCGGCCGGCGATCGAGAGGGCGGCACCGAGCGCCAGGACCGCGAGGCTCAGCGGGGCGAGGAGCACGAGGGCGGAGGCTCCGGGGACGAGGATGTCCTCCCCCGCGTCCGCGCGCTGCACCGTGAACCAGGTCTGCGTGGAGGAAACGATCCCGATGGCGCCGGCCAGCAGGAACCCCGTCACGGAGAGGGAGCGTCCGCGCTGCGCGATGCTCACGAGGCGGCCACCCCGTCGAGGGCGCCCAGGTCCGTCGTGTCGAAGCACGTCCGCGTGCCGGTGTGGCACGCGGGGCCGGTCTGGTCGACGAGGAGCAGGAGCGCATCCCCGTCGCAGTCGAGCCTGGCCTCCCGCACGACCTGGATGTGGCCGGACGTGTCGCCCTTGCGCCAGTACTCCTGCCGCGAGCGGGACCAGTAGGTCGCACGACCGGAGGTGAGCGTGCGGCGCAGCGCCTCGGCATCCACCCACGCGAGCATGAGCACCTCACGCGAATCCCACTGCTGCACGATGACCGGGGCGAGCCCGTCGGCGTTGAAGGCGACCTGCGCGATGCGGTCGTCGACGGAGACCTCGTCCTGCTTCGGCGTGTCGGTCATCGGACGAGCACTCCTTCCGCGCGCAGCGCATCCTTCACGTCGCCGACGGTCAGGGCTCCGGTGTGGAACACGCTGGCCGCGAGCACGGCGTCGGCGCCCGCCTTGATGGCCGGAGCAAAGTCGGTCGCCCGTCCCGCACCGCCGGAGGCGATCACGGGGATCGGCGCGACTTCGCGCATGAGTCGGACGAGCTCGAGATCGAAGCCGTCGCGAGTGCCGTCGGCGTCGATCGAGTTCACGAGCAGCTCCCCCGCCCCGCGCTCCGCGGCCTCGCGCGCCCAGTCGAGCGCGTCCAGCGTGGTCTGCGTGCGACCGCCGTGCGTGGTGACGACGAAGCCGGAGCGCGTCGTGTCGGCGCGCTTGACGTCGAGCGAGAGCACGAGCACCTGGGCACCGAAGCGATCCGCGATCTCGCCGATGAGCTCGGGACGGGCGATCGCCGCGGAGTTCACGCCGACCTTGTCCGCACCGACGGCGAGGAGTCGCGCGACGTCGTCGACGCTGCGCACCCCGCCGCCCACCGTCAGCGGCACGAAGACCTGCTCCGCGGTGCGCTGCACGACGTCGTAGGTCGTGGCCCGCGCGTCCACCGTCGCGGTGACGTCCAGGAACGTGATCTCGTCGGCACCCTGGGCGGCGTAGTGGCGGGCGAGCTCCACCGGATCGCCCATGTCGCGGAGGTTCTCGAAGTTGACGCCCTTGACGACGCGACCGTCGGCGACGTCGAGGCACGGGATGACGCGACTCGCGAGGGCCATCAGAGCCTCGCCGCGTGGATCGCCGTGACGAGGATGGCCCGGGCGCCCAGGGCGTACAGGTCGTCCATCACCTGGTTGACCCGGCGACGCGGGATCATGACGCGCACGGCCACCCAGGCCGGGTCGCGGAGCGGCGAGATGGTCGCGGACTCGCGACCCGGGGCGATGGCCACGGCCTGATCGACGAGCTCGGTGGGGAGGTCGTAGTCGAGGAGCACGTAGCGCCGCGCGACCATGACGCCGCGGAGTCGGCGCAGCAGCGTCTCCACGCCGTCGGCCTCACCGGGACGGCTGATCAGCACGGCCTCGGACTCCAGGATCACGGGGCCGAAGATCTCCAACCCCGCCTGGCGCAGGGTGGTGCCGGTGGACACCACGTCGGCGACCGCGTCGGCGACACCGAGGCGCACGGCGGACTCCACGGCACCGTCGAGCTGCACGAGCTCGGCGTTCACCCCCTGGTCGCGGAGGAAGGAGCCGACCAGACCCGGATAGGCGGAGGCCACGCGGACGCCGTCGAGATCCTGGACGGAGGTGAAGCGTCCGGGAGGACCCGCGAAGCGGAACGTGGACGCCCCGAAGCCGAGCTGCTCGATCTCGCGCGCCGGCTGCTGCACGTCGAGGAGGAGATCACGACCGGTGATGCCGACGTCGAGGGCGCCGGAGGCCACGTAAGTGGCGATGTCGCGCGGGCGGAGGAAGAAGAACTCGACGTCGTTCTCGGCGTCGATGACATGCAGGGTCTTGGGGTCGCGGCGGCCGGCGTAGCCCGCCTCCGCGAGCATCTCGGCGGCGGTCTCGGAGAGCGAGCCCTTGTTGGGAACGGCGATGCGCAGCATGAACGGCTTTCAGTTCGAAGGAGTGGGACCGGAGCGCATCACAGATGTCGGTAGACGTCCTGCAGGGTGAGGCCCTTCGCGAGCATCATCACCTGCAGGTGGTAGAGGAGCTGGGAGATCTCCTCGGCGGCAGCGGCATCCGACTCGTACTCCGCCGCCATCCAGACCTCGGCGGCCTCTTCGACGATCTTCTTGCCGATCGCATGCACGCCGCCGTCGAGCTCCGCCACGGTGCCCGATCCCTCGGGTCGGGTCTCGGCCTTGACGCTGAGCTCGGCGAACAGCTCGTCGAAAGTCTTCACCCCTCCAGGCTACCGGCTCGCGCGAGGTCCCTGAGCCGGGTGACGGCCGCCTCCACGTCGTCGGCCCCGTAGACCGCGGATCCGGCGACGAAGGTGTCGGCTCCCGCTTCGGCCGCCTGGGCGATCGTCGCGTCGGAGATGCCCCCGTCGACCTGGAGCCAGACGGACGAGCCGCGGCGCCGCGCCTCCGCGGACAGCGCCTGCAGCTTCGGCATGGTCTCGGGCAGAAAGCCCTGTCCGCCGAACCCCGGCTCGACGGTCATCACGAGGATCTGGTCGAACTCGTCCAGCAGGTCGAAGAGTCCCTCGACAGGAGTCGCGGGCTTGACCGCGACCCCGGCACGGGCGCCGATGTCGCGCAGCCGCCGCGCGAGAGCCACCGGCTCCCCCGCCGCCTCCAGGTGGAAGGTCACGCTCGTGGCGCCGAGCTCGGCGTAGCCCGGGGCCCAGCGATCCGGATCCGTGATCATGAGATGCACGTCCAGCGGGACCGGGCTGGTCTCCTGGATGCGCTGGACCATCTGCGGGCCGAACGTGAGGTTCGGGACGAAGTGGTTGTCCATGACGTCGACGTGCGCGAAGTCGGCGGTCGCGATGCGGGCGAGCTCCGCCTGCATGTTGACGAAGTCAGCGGCGAGGATGCTGGGGTTGATGCGCGGGGCGCGGGGCAGGTCCATGGTCTCAACCTTCCTTCGGGGCGTCTGTCGCCTCCAGCGGGCGCTGCAGGAGTGCGAGGAACATCGCGTCGGTGCCGTGCCGATGCGGCCAGAGCTGAGCGCTGCCCGTCTGCGCCCGCCCGTCGTCGGCGAGATCGATCGGCGACTGCGCCACGCCGTGCAGCACCGCGCGGGCATCGAGCTCGACGAGCTCCGGCCGGATGCGCCGCACCTCCTCGACCACCGCCGTGGTCTCCGCGAGATGGGGCGAACAGGTGACGTACGCGACGACGCCTCCCGGTGCGAGAGCGTCCACAGCCGCCGTGAGCAGGCCGACCTGCAGCGGCACGAGCTCGGCGACGTCCGCCGGGGACTTCCGCCACCGGGCCTCCGGGCGCCGTCGGAGGGCGCCGAGGCCGGTGCAGGGGGCGTCCACGAGGATCCGGTCGAACGCCTCCGGCCGCTCGGCCGCCAGCTCCCGGCCGTCGCGCTCGTGCACGGTGACGTCGCCCGGGACAGCGCGCAGCGCATTGCGCACGAGCCGGGCGCGGGTCGGCACCACCTCGTTGGCTTCCAGGACCGCGTCGTTCTGCCGGGCGACGGCGGCGAGCAGGGCCGTCTTCCCGCCGGGTCCTGCGCACAGATCGAGCCACCGCTCCCCCGTGCGCAGCGGCGTCGCCGCGGTCAGCGCGAGCGCGACGAGCTGAGATCCCTCGTCCTGCACTCGGACCGCACCGTCGGAGGCGGCCAGCGCGAGACGCGGATCGCCTCCCGGAGACGCGAACGCCGTGGCGGCGTAGGGCCGGCGGGGCTCCTGCGGCTCCGCGAGCCCGGGGAGGGCGACCAGGGTGACCTCGGGCGAGACGTTGTCGGCCTCCAGCAGGGCGTCCAGCTCCTCGACGCGCCCCTCGGCGGCGAGGGCGCGCCGCAGCGCCCGGATGATCCACACCGGGTGCGCGGCTCGGAGGGCCAGGCGTTCGTCGTCCGATCGCGCCGCCGCCTCGATGCGCGCGAGCCACTCGCCCGGCGACTCGCGGGCGATCCGCCGGAGCACCGCGTTGGCGAAGCTCGACGCGCCACGCCCCGCCGTGAGGGCCACGAGGTTCACGGACTCGTTCACGGCGGCGTGCGAGGCCACCCGCGTCGCGAGGAGCTGGTGCACCGCGAGCCGGAGGGCGTCGAGCACGGCGGGGTCGATCGCGTCGGCGGGGCGGTCGGCGGCGGCGGCGATGATCGCGTCGTAGGTGCCCCGGCGACGGAGTGTGCCGTAGGTCAGTTCCGTCGCCAGAGCCGCGTCCTGCGGGTCCAGCCCCGCCTCGGCGATCGCCGTCGGGAGGAGCAGGTTGGCGTAGGCGTCGGAGTCCGACACCGCCCTGATCACGTCGTAGGCCACGCGGCGCGCCGGCTGGACCGACCGGTTCGGGCCGCGGCCGTTCCGCGCCCGGCCTGCGTGCTGCCGACCCGAGCCGGGGCGCCGTCCGTCGTTCGCGTTCACGAGCCGGCCACCGGAGTCGCACCCTGCAGACCCCGCCACCAGTCGGCGGCGTTCATGGGGCCCTTGCCCGCGGGCTGCAGCCGGGTGACGGCCAGCGGCGAGGTGGCCGTCCCGATCAGGACCTCCGCTCGCGTGCCCGCCATGGCACCTGGTCGCAGGTCCTCCGCCTCGGCACCGGCGGGTCGCGCCTCGAGGATCTTCAGCCGCTGACCGTCGATCGTCGTGTGCGCTCCCGGCTCCGGCGTGACTCCGCGGAACCGGGCGTACACGGCGTCGAACGGCTCGCGGAAGTCGAGGAGACCGTCCTCGAGCGTCAGCTTGCCGGCGAACGTCGGCTCGCCTTCCTGCGGGACGGCGCGGGCGCTGCCGTCCGCGATCGCGGCGACCACGTCGGCGGTGAGACCGGCGCCGTCGAGGGCCAGAGCCTCCAGCGCCTCCCCCGCCGTGGCGGTCGCCGGGAGCTCGACGGTACGCATCGCGAACACGTCGCCGGCGTCGAGCTCGGGGACGAGCTGGAAGACGCTCGCGCCGAGGACGGCATCTCCCGCGATCAGAGCTCGCTGCACCGGCGCGGCTCCGCGCCAGGCCGGCAGGAGCGAGAAGTGCAGGTTGATCCACCCGGCATCCGGCACCGACAGGAGCGGCTCGCGCACGAGCCCGCCGTACGCGACGATCACGCCGAGCTCCGGGCGCAGGGCCGAGATCTCCGTCGTCACCGCCTCGTCCAGCCGGGCAGCGTGGATGACCGGCAGGCCGAGCTCCACCGCAGCCTGAGCGACCGGCGACGGGGTCAGCACACGCTTGCGCCCGAGGGGGGCGTCGGGGCGCGTCACCACGGCGACGATGTCGTGCTCGGCGGCGAGGCGTCGCAGAGTGGGGACCGCGGCGGCGGGAGTGCCGGCGAAGACGAGGCGCATGAAGGTTCTCCGGAAGGGTCAGAGTTCTGGATCGAGGATATCGAGGCGGACCGAGAGCGTGCTGCGGGCGGCCTTGGTCCGGCCTCGGCGGCCGCTCACCGCCTCCGCCACGACGGCAGCACGGAGGGTGGTCGCGACGCGACTCCCCGCGCCGTAGTCGAAGCGCACGAGCGCCCGTACGCGGGGCGGGACGTCATCCGATTCGACGGGGACGGGACCGAGCACCGCGTCGGAGGGCAGCGAGAGTTCGGACAGGGCCTCCAGAGCGCGCGCCACGGCGGCGGACGAGCCTTCCACGAGCGCGACGCGCGCGGTCGGCGGCATGTGCAGCGGCGCACGCTGCTCCAGCTCGGTGCGTGCGTAGGCGGGGTGGTTCCACGTGGCGAGGGCTCTGGCGACGGCGCCGTCGACGCCGACGAGGTTGACGGGGGCGCCCGGCGCGGCGAGGGCGGCGGCGTTCGACCACCACCGCAGACACGCTTCGCCGATGCGCAGATCCGGCGCCTGCAGCATCCGCGGGCCGTCGAGCAGGACGACCGCCCGGTAGCCGCCCTCCGCGAGGGGCTCGGCGCCGCGCGTGGCGACCACGAGGGCCGGGCGCGCGTCGACGCGCTCCACCGGATGGCTGCCGTCGGCGACGATGACGCGGACGCCGGGGAAGGCGCGTCCGAGCTCGTCGGCGGTCCGCTCGCTGCCGGATGAAGCGAGCCGGAGACGGGTCGAGGAGCACGCCGGGCAGGTCCACGCCCTGGCCCCACGCCCGCACCACCCGCACACCGGGACCGCGCCACGATGGCGGGCGCCGAGAGGACCGCCGCAATGAGGGCATCGGGCGGGGGCCCGGCAGTCGGCGCAGACGAGGGACGGCGCGAAGCCGGGCCGCGAGACCTGGATGAGTACCGGACCCTCCGCGGCCGCGTTCCGGGCGGCGAGGAAGGCCGACGACGGCATGCGCTGGGGCGTCGGCTGCTCCATCTCCTGCGGCGTGCTCAGCACCACACGCGGGAGGACCCGCCGGGTCGCGCGGACATCCCGCAGCCAGCCGTGCACGACGAGCCGCTCGACCTCGGTCGTCCGCGTGTGACCGGCGAAGAGCAGGGCCGAGCCCTCCGCCTCCTGCCGCAGCAGCGCCGCGTCCCGGGCGTGGACGTAGGGTGCGAGCGGCTCGCCCAGCAGGCTGTCGCCGTCGTCCCACAGCGCCACGAGACCGGCGACGACAGGGGCGTACACGGCGGACCTGTTCCCGACGACGATGCAGGGCGCGTCCTCGAGCGTGCGCAGGAAGGAGCGATAGCGATCCGGGTTCGGCTGTCGGGAGTCGTACCGCGCGATCGCCTCCGCCGGGACGAACCTGTCGAGGGCGGCCAGCAGCCGATCGAGGTCACGGTGGTCGGGCACGACGAGGATGGTCGACTTCCCCGCCGCGAGCGTCGTCGCGGCGGCAGCAGCGAGCATCCGCGCCCAGCCCGGTGTGTCGTCGCTGAGCTGCGGGATGGCCTCGACGGCCGCCCGTCCGTTCTCGTCGAGCACCGCCTGCAGTCCGTCGTACAGTCCGACGACGGACGCGGCCGCGTCGCGGGCCTCGGGTTCGAGGAGCGGCGTCGGAGCGTCGGCGGTCCAGGCCTTCTCGACCCGCACCTGCCGCTTCGGGATCACCAGCCGCAGCACGTCGGCTGCTGACCCTGCCGCGCGATCGGCGACGCGCCGCGCCAGTCGGTACAGGCGATCCGGCAGTACGGGAACGGCGGACACGATGCTCTCGACCTCGGAGAGCGGCCGATCGGCGTCGTCCTCCACGTCCAGCTCCACCACGAATCCGTCGACCACGCGCCCCGCGGTCCGCAGGGGCACGCGCACGCGGACCCCGGGCTCGACGTCACCGAGCTCCGGCGGGAGCGCGTAGTCGAACAGGCGGTCGAGCTGCGGCAGCGGCGACTCGAGGAGCACCCGCGCGATGCGCCGGCTCTCCGGAGAGATCAGCACCGCGGACCCGTCAGAGCCCGGCAGCGCGCCGCAGCTCCTCGGCCCGGTCCGTCCGCTCCCACGTGAAGTCCGGCAGCTCCCGACCGAAGTGCCCGTACGCGGCCGTCTGCGCATAGATCGGCCGCAGCAGGTCGAGCTGCTCGATGATGGCCTGCGGCCGGAGGTCGAACACCTCGTCGATGGCGCGGGTGATGACCTCGTCGGACACCCGTCCGGTGCCGAAGGTCTCCACGTACAGGCCGACGGGGCGGGCGACGCCGATCGCGTAGGCGACCTGCACCTCGAGGCGGTCGGCGAGGCCCGCGGCGACCGCGTTCTTGGCGACCCAGCGCGTCGCATAGGCGCCGGAGCGGTCGACCTTCGACGGGTCCTTGCCGCTGAAGGCACCACCGCCGTGCCGTGCGGCGCCGCCGTAGGTGTCGATGATGATCTTGCGGCCGGTGAGCCCGGCGTCTCCCTTGGGGCCGCCCGTGACGAAGGGGCCCGCGGGGTTGATGTAGTAGGTGACGTCGTCGAGGTCGAGGCCGGTCGTGGCGAGGA
Organism: Microbacterium sp. HSID17254; assembly: GCF_003989315.1. Taxonomy (NCBI): domain Bacteria; kingdom Bacillati; phylum Actinomycetota; class Actinomycetes; order Micrococcales; family Microbacteriaceae; genus Microbacterium; species Microbacterium sp. HSID17254. Next base: position 22,783 of record NZ_RBLT01000005.1, on the reverse strand, counting down.
CCGGATCGATGACGTGCTCGCGGATCTGCGCCTTGAGGTCGTCCTGGGCGATGTCCGGGTTGTGCTGCGTGGACAGCACGACGGCGTCGACGGTCTTCGGGGTGAAGCCGTCGTAGCCGAGGGTGACCTGCGTCTTCCCGTCCGGGCGCAGGAAGGGCAGCAGCCCGCTGCGGCGCACCTCGGTCAGCCGCTCGGCGATGCGGTGCGCGGTCCATGCGGCCATCGGCATGAGCTGCGGGGTCTCGTTGGTGGCGAACCCGAACATGATGCCCTGGTCCCCGGCGCCGAGGCCGTCGAGCGGATCGACCGACGAGCCGTCGCGGTGCTCCTGGGCGTTGTCGACCCCGTGGGCGATGTCGGTGGACTGCTCCCCCACCGAGACGCTGACGCCGCACGAGTCGCCGTCGAAGCCGGTGTCGGACGACGTGTAGCCGATGCCGTTCACGACCTGGCGGACGATCGTCGGGATGTCGACGTAGGCGTCGGTGCGGATCTCGCCGGCCACATGCACGAGCCCGGTCGTGACGAGCGTCTCGACCGCGACCCGGGAGGCCGGGTCCTTCGCGAGCAGTCCGTCGAGGATGCTGTCCGAGATCTGGTCGCAGATCTTGTCCGGATGCCCTTCGGTGACGGACTCGGACGTGAACAGACGCAGCGCGCTCATCGATGCTCCAGAACGGGGACGGACGGTGGGAGGGTGTGGCACCCATTCTGGACCGCGCCACCGACGTCGGGGCGGCGCGGTCGTCGAGTTACTCCGCGTGACGCAGGCGGAGCTTGTCCTCGTTGATCTCGTGCAGGGCGATGGTGAGCGGCTTGTCCTCGACCGAGGAGTCGACGAGCGGGCCCACGTTGTCGAAGAGGTTCCCCTCGTGCAGGTCGGAGTAGTAGTCGTTGATCTGACGGGCGCGCTTGGCCGCGTAGATCACGAGCTCGTACTTGGAGTCGACGCGCTCCAGCAGGTTGTCGATGGGGGGATCGATGATGCCGTTGTTGCGTCCGGCCATGGGTGGACCTCCTGATCAGGCGACGGGATTCGCCGCGAAGACGGTGCTGCGGGCGCGCGACCCTTCGACGAGCTCAGGGACCGGCGTGGTGCTCGACCCTGGAATCAGGTCAGCGCGCAGAGCTTGTAGACAAGTCTACGACCTCGCGAGCGGCGGTGGCGACGTCCTCGTTCACGATGAGGTGGTCGAACTCGTTCTGCGCCGCCAGCTCGACCTTCGCGGTCCGCAGCCGGCGGGCTCGCTCCTCGGCGTCCTCGGTGCCCCGGCCGACCAGTCGGTGCACCAGCTCGTCCCAGCTCGGCGGCAGAAGGAAGATGAGGGTCGCCGACGGCTCGGCCGCGCGCACCTGGCGCGCGCCCTGCAGGTCGATCTCCAGCAGCACCGTCTTCCCCTCGGCCAGGGCGGCGTCGATGGGAGCGCGCGGGGTGCCGTAGCGCGAGCGGTTGTGCACGACCGCGTATTCCAGCAACTCGCCGTCGGCGATCAGGCGGTCGAACTCGGCGTCATCCACGAAGTAGTAGTGCACGCCGTCGATCTCGCCCGGGCGTGGAGGTCGGGTGGTCGCCGAGACGGACAGATGGATCTCGGGGTTGTTCTCGCGGATGTGCGCGGCGACGGTCCCCTTGCCTACGGCCGTGGGACCGGCGAGGACGAGCAGTCGGCTGCGCGCCCCGCGGGGCGCAGGTACGGGGAACCGGTCGTCCAGCCACTCCTCCAGCACCCGGCGCTGCCGGGCGCCCAGCCCGCCGAGCCGCTTGACCGGAGAGATGTGGAGCTGCTCCAGCACGCGGTCGCGCTTTCCCGCGCCGATCGCCGGGAGGGCCAGGAGGAAGTCGGTGATGCGCATGGACCCCTCGACCGAGTCGGGGTCCTCCGTCGCGCGATGCAGCACGGCCTGCGGGGTGACGACGCGCATCGTCAGATCCCGCTTGAGCGAAGCCCTGGCGCGTCGTCTCTCGACCGCACGGCGGGCGGCGGCGGCCCTGTCGACCTCGGGGACGGTGCGGCGTTCCTCAGCCACGGCTGACCTCTCGATACTGGGCGGCACGGTCGGCGATCGTCTCGGCGAGGGCCGCCGGGCCCGCGGAGAGGAGGCTGCGGCTCTCGCTCGCGATCACCGAGGCGGCCTGGGGGCCGAAGCGGCGGGCGAGATCCGCGGGAGTGGCGCCCTGCGCGCCGAAGCCGGGGGCGAGGATCGGGGCGACGGGCGCGAACGGCGCGAGGCCGGCCTCCGCCGCGTCCACGGTGGCGCCGATGACGAAGCCGAAACTCCCCCACTCCCCCGCGGGCGTCGCGGCGGCGTTCCGGCGCGACACCTCGGCGACCACGGCCGCGGACACGGTCTCGCCGTCCGCGGTCGTCGCGCGCTGCAGCACGGTCGCCTCGGGGTTGCTGGTCGCCGCGAGGACGAAGAGCCCCTTGCCGTGCTCCTCAGCCAGGGCGAACGCGCCCTCCAGCGCACCGACGCCGAGGTACGGGTTCACCGTCAGGGCGTCCGCCTCCAGAGGCGCACCGGCGGGCAGCCAGGCCTGCGCGTAATCCACCATCGTCGATCCGATGTCCCCGCGCTTGGCATCGGCGATCACGAGCAGTCCGGCCGCCCGCGCGGCGGCGAGCACGTCCTCCAGCGCGGCGAACCCGGCGGCGCCGTACCGCTCGAAGAACGACACCTGCGGCTTCACGACACCGACGCGACCGGCGGCCGCCTCGACGGTACGGAGCCCGAACTCCCGGACTCCGGCGGCGTCGGCGGTCAGCCCCCACGCCGCCAGCAGAGCGGCGTGGGGGTCGATGCCGACACAGAGCGGACCGTGCGCCTCCAGAGCGGCGCGGGCTCGCCTGCCGAAGCGTTCCGTCATACCGCGGCCATCCGGTCCTGGGCGTACTCCTGCAGGCTCTTGACCTGGAAGCCCTCGTGCGCGGCGTCCATCCCGCTCACCGCCGCGCCGAGCACGGCGATGGTCGTGAAGAGCGCCTTGTCGGCGGCCACCGCGGCGGCGCGGATCTCGTAGCCGTCCGCACGGGCTGCCCCACCGGACGGGGTGTTCACGACGATGTCGATCTCCCCGTCGTTGATGAGGTCGACGATGTTCCGGGCGCCGGACTCCTGAGTCTCGCTGTACTTCTCGACCACCGTGACCGCGATGCCGTTGCGGGACAGGATCTCCGCCGTGCCCTCGGTCGCCACGATCGTGAAGCCGAGCTGCTGGAGGCGGTGCGCCGGGAGGATCACCGCGCGCTTGTCGGAGTCGGCGACCGAGATGAACACGGTTCCCGAGGTCGGCATGCCGCCGTAGGCCGCGGCCTGGGACTTCGCGAACGCGGTCGGGAAGTCGCGATCGATGCCCATGACCTCGCCGGTCGAGCGCATCTCCGGGCCGAGGACCGAGTCGACCGTCTTGCCGTCGGCGGTGCGGAACCGCTTGAAGGGCAGCACGGCCTCCTTGACCGAGACCGGAGCGTCCAGCGGGACGCGCGAGCCGTCCTGCGCGGGCAGCATCCCCTCGGCGCGGAGATCGGCGATGGTGGAGCCGGCCATGATGCGGCTGGCGGCCTTCGCCATCGGGATGCCCAGCGCCTTGGAGACGAAGGGCACCGTGCGGCTGGCCCGGGGGTTCGCCTCGATGACGTAGAGCACGCCGGCGCTGATCGCGAACTGCACGTTCAGCAGACCGCGCACGCCGACGCCCTGCGCGATGGCGAGGGTGGCCTCGCGGACGCGGTCGACGTCGCTGCGGCCGAGCGAGACCGGCGGCAGCGTGCAGCTCGAGTCGCCGGAGTGGATGCCGGCTTCCTCCAGATGCTCCATCACGCCGCCGATGAAGAGGTCGGTGCCGTCGTACAGGGCGTCCACATCGAGCTCGATCGCGTCGTCGAGGAAGCGGTCGACCAGGAGCGGCTTGCCCTCCTCGATCACGACCTCACCGGCGGTCCGCACGAAGTAGTCGCGCAGCGCGTCGGTGCCGTAGACGATCTCCATGCCGCGGCCGCCGAGCACGAAGCTCGGGCGCACGAGCACCGGGTAGCCGATCTCCTCGGCGATGCGCACCGCGCCCTCCACGTCGATCGCCGTGCCGTTGCGCGGCGCGAGGAGTCCGGCCTCGTCGAGCAGGCGCGAGAACAGCTCGCGCTCCTCGGCCAGGTCGATGGCCTCCGGGCTCGTCCCCAGGACCGTGTAGCCGGCCGCCTCGATGCCCTTCGCGAGCCCGAGCGGGGTCTGCCCGCCGAGCTGGCAGACGACGCCGAGGATGGTGCCGCTCGCCGCCTCCGCGTCCAGGACCTCCAGCACGTCCTCGAGCGTCAGCGGCTCGAAGTACAGCCGGTCGGACGTGTCGTAGTCGGTCGACACGGTCTCCGGGTTGCAGTTGATCATCACGGTCTCGAAGCCCGCGTCGGACAGCGCGAACGAGGCGTGCACGCAGGAGTAGTCGAACTCGACGCCCTGACCGATGCGGTTCGGGCCGGAGCCGATGATGACGACCTTGGTGCGGTCGGACGGCGCGACCTCGGTCTCGGCGTCGTAGCTCGAGTAGTGGTACGGCGTCAGCGCGGGGAACTCCCCTGCGCAGGTGTCGACCGTCTTGTAGACCGGGCGGATGCCGAGGCCGTGGCGCACGCCGCGGATCTCGGCCTCGCTCTCGCCGCGGAGCTGGGCGATCTGCACGTCGGAGAATCCGTGCTCCTTGGCGTAGCGCAGAGTCGCGTCGTCCAGCTCGCCGGCGGTGCGGACGACCTCGGCGACCTCGTTGATGAGGACGATCTGGTCGAGGAACCAGGGGTCGATGGCCGTGGCCTCGAACGCCTGCTCGATGGTCGCGCCCTTGCGCAGCGCCTGCTGCAGGGTGACGATCCGGCCGTCGGTCGGGGTCTTCGCGATCTCGAGCAGTTCCTCGACGGTGCGCGGCTCCTCGCCCCAGTGGAAGCTGGAGCCCCGCTTCTCGAGCGACCGCAGCGCCTTCTGCAGCGCGGTGGCGTAGTTGCGGCCGATGGCCATCGCCTCGCCGACCGACTTCATGGTCGTGGTGAGGGTGGCGTCGGCGGCCGGGAACTTCTCGAACGCGAAGCGCGGGACCTTCACGACCACGTAGTCGAGCGTCGGCTCGAAGCTGGCCGGGGTCACGCCGGTGATGTCGTTCGGGATCTCGTCGAGGCGGTAGCCGAGGGCGAGCTTGGCCGCGAGCTTGGCGATCGGGAAGCCGGTGGCCTTCGACGCCAGGGCGCTCGACCGGGAGACGCGCGGGTTCATCTCGATGACGATGATGCGGCCGTTCTCCGGGTTGACCGCGAACTGGATGTTGCAGCCACCGGTGTCCACGCCCACGGCGCGGATGATGTCGATGCCGATGTCGCGGAGCTTCTGGTACTCGCGGTCGGTCAGGGTCAGCGCCGGCGCCACCGTGATCGAGTCGCCGGTGTGCACGCCGACCGGGTCGACGTTCTCGATGGAGCAGACGACCACCGTGTTGTCGGCGGTGTCGCGCATGAGCTCGAGCTCGTACTCCTTCCAGCCGAGGATCGACTCCTCCAGGAGCACCTCGGTCGTCGGCGAGTCGCGCAGGCCGGCGCCGCCGATGCGGCGCAGGTCCTCCTCGTCGTAGGCGAACCCGGAGCCCAGCCCGCCCATCGTGAAGGACGGGCGCACCACGAGCGGGTAGCCGAGCTGCTCGGCACCGGCGAGGAGGTCGTCCATGGTGTGGGCGATGACGCTCTTGGCGACGTCCGCGCCCGCCTCGAGGACGAGCTCCTTGAAGACCTGACGGTCCTCGCCCTTCTTGATGGCGTCCACCTTCGCGCCGATGAGCTCGACGTCGTACTTCTCGAGGATCCCCTGCTCGTGCAGGGCCATCGCGGCGTTCAGCGCCGTCTGACCGCCGAGCGTCGGCAGGATCGCGTCGGGCTTCTCCTTGGCGATGATCGTCTCGATCACCGCGGGGGTGATCGGCTCGATGTAGGTCGCGTCGGCGAAGTCGGGGTCGGTCATGATCGTCGCGGGGTTGGAGTTGACGAGGATGACCCGGACGCCCTCCTCACGGAGGACGCGGCACGCCTGGGTGCCGGAGTAGTCGAACTCGCAGGCCTGGCCGATGACGATCGGGCCGGAGCCGATGACGAGGACGGAGCGGATGTCGTCGCGCTTGGGCATTACTTTGCGTCCTTCTTGTTCGCGATGACCATGTCGCGGAAGCGGTCGAAGAGGTAGTTGGCGTCGTGCGGTCCGGCCGCGGCCTCGGGGTGGTACTGCACCGAGAAGGCGGGGATGTCGAGGGCACGCAGGCCCTCCACGACGTTGTCGTTGAGGCCGACGTGGCTGACCTCGACCTTGCCGTAGCCGTGCGGGCTGTCGAAGGAGCCCTCCAGGGGCGCCTCGACGGCGAAGCCGTGGTTGTGCGCGGTGATCTCGACCTTGCCCGTCTGCTTGTCCAGCACGGGCTGGTTGATGCCGCGGTGGCCGAACGGCAGCTTGTACGTGCCGAGACCCAGGGCCCGGCCGAGGAGCTGGTTGCCGAAGCAGATCCCGAAGAAGGGCAGCCCGTCGTCGAGGACCGCGCGCAGCAGTTCGACGTGGTCGCCCGAGGCCGCGGGGTCGCCGGGACCGTTCGAGTAGAAGACGGCGACCGGCTCGATCGCCCGGATCTCGTCGATGCCCACGTCCTGCGGGAGGACGTGCACGTCGAAGCCGCGGGCCGCGAGGTTGTCGATCGTCGCCTGCTTCACGCCGAGGTCGAGCACGGCGAGGTTGCCGATGCGCTCCCCCACCGCCGGGGTGACGGTCGCGCTCTGGACGGACACCTGCGCGGAGAGGTTGAGGCCGGTCATCTCCGGGGCCTCGCGGACGATGCGCAGCTGCTCCTCCGGGTCGAGCTCCGCCTCCGCACCCGAGAAGATGCCGCCCCGCATGGAGCCGGCCGAGCGGATGTGGCGGGTGACCGCGCGCGTGTCGATGCCGCTGATGCCGACGATGCCGTCCTCGACGAGGACCTCGTCGAGAGAGGCGTTCGCCCGCCAATTCGAGACGACGCGCGAGGGGTCGCGCACGATGTAGCCGGCGACCCAGATGCGGCGGGACTCGGTGTCCTCGTCGTTCATGCCGGTGTTGCCGATGTGCGGGGCCGTCTGCAGGACGATCTGTCCGGCGTAGGACGGGTCGGTGATGGTCTCCTGGTATCCCGACATGCCGGTGGCGAACACGACCTCGCCGAGGGTGCGCCCGCGCGCGCCGTACGCGCGTCCGCGGTGTCGGGTGCCGTCCTCCAGGACGAGGACGGCGGGGTCGGGAAGGCGGGCCGCGGAGGCCTGCGGGGAGGAAGTCGAGAGGGTCATGACGAGGCTCCTGTGTCAGGGGCGGCGGGGATGAGCCGCTGCAGGTCGGAGATGAGGGTCGGGAGGTCGCCGCCGGTGAGGCGCACATAGCTGTCGACGACGGTCGTGTCGTCGACGTGCCACGAGATGCGCACGAGCCCGCCGGGCTCCACGACGCGATCGATGGTGACGGTCGCGCGGTCGACGGAGACGAGGCGGTCGGCGGCGAGGAAGACGGTGGGGGCACCGTCGAGGGCCAGCGCGATGCCGCGGTCGGTCACAGCCAGCTCGCCGCGTGCGCGGAACGCCAGCGGGGTGATCGCGAGCCGTTCGAGGGGCTGCTCGTGCCGGGTGGTGGACACGTAGAGCACCTCGTCGCGGCGCGTCACCTCCGCGTGCTCCGGCACCCCGAGCGGGGCCGTGTACGCGGCATCGCGCCGCACTCGTCGTCGCCAGGCGAACAGCATCGAGAGCAGGATCAGCAGCGCGACGGCGATGATGATCGCGACCGCGAGGTCCCGTGCGCTCATGCGCCGAGCTCCTCGACGACGGCGCCGCCGTCGACCGTGAGGACGCCGCCGTGCACGGTGTACTCCACCCTGCCGGGCAGGGCGCGGCCCAGGTAGGGCGAGTTCACGCTGCGCCCGTGCAGGTCCGCGGCGGTGAACACACCGTCGACCGCGGGGTCGTACAGCGTGATGTGCGCGGGCTGCCCGGCTTCGAGCGGCGTGCCGTGGCCGGAGAGCCGGCCGATGCGGGCGGGCGTCGTGCTCATGACGCGGGCGACGTCGGCCCAGCCGAGCAGGCCAGTCTGCACCATCGACTGGTGCACGACCCGCAGGGCGCTCTCCAGACCCACCATGCCGTTCGCGGCGGCCTGCCACTCGCACGCCTTGTGCTCGCTGGGGTGCGGTGCGTGATCGGTCGCGACGATATCGATCGTGCCGTCGGCCAGGCCCTCCCGGACCGCGAAGACGTCCTCCTCGCGGCGCAGCGGCGGGTTGACCTTGAACCGCGCGTCGTAGCCGCGGACGAGTTCGTCCGTGAGCAGCAGGTGGTGCGGCGTGACCTCGGCCGTCACGTTGACACCGCGCTTCTTGGCCCAGCGGATGATGTCCACCGAGCCTGCCGTCGAGAGGTGGCACACGTGCAGCCGGGAGCCGACGTGCTCGGCGAGGAGCAGGTCGCGGGCGATGATCGACTCCTCGGCGACCGCCGGCCACCCGGCCAGCCCGAGCTCGGCCGAGACGGTGCCCTCGTTCATCTGGGCGCCCTCGGTGAGTCGCGGGTCCTGCGCATGCTGGGCGATGACGCCGTCGAAGGACTTCGCGTACTCCAGAGCCCGGCGCATGATCAGCGGATCCCACACGCAGAAGCCGTCGTCGCTGAAGACCCGAACCTGGGCACGGGAGGTGGCCATGGCGCCCAGCTCGGCGAGGCGCTCGCCCTTCTGCCCCACCGTGACGGCGCCGATCGGCTGCACGGTCGCGTAGCCGGCGGCCTCGCCGAGGGCGAGCTCCTGCTCGACCACGCCCGCCGTGTCGGCTACCGGGGAGGTGTTCGGCATCGCGAACACGGCGGTGAACCCGCCCGCGGCGGCCGCTCTGGTGCCGGTGAGGATCGTCTCGGAGGCCTCGAACCCCGGCTCGCGCAGGTGGGTGTGCAGGTCGACGAGGCCCGGCAGCGCGACCAGGCCCGCGGCGTCGATCACCCGCGCGCCGGTGCGGGTGATCCCCGTCCCGACCTCGGCGATGACGCCGTCCTCGATGATGATGTCGGCGCCGTCCGCGCCGAGCAGCTGTGCACCGGTGATGACGAGGGTCTCGCTCACAGGTCTCCCCCTCGTTCGTCGTCTCGTTCTCCTGCCAGCAGCAGGTACAGCACCGCCATGCGCACGGAGACCCCGTTCGACACCTGTTCCAGCACCGTCGAACGGGGGGAATCGGCAGCTTCGGAGGAGATCTCCAGTCCCCGGTTCATGGGTCCGGGGTGCAGGACAATGCTACCGCCCGGCAGAGCCGCCACGCGCCGTGCGTCCAGGCCCCACCGGCGCGAATACTCCCGCTCAGTCGGGAAATACGCCGCGTTCATCCGCTCGAGCTGGATGCGCAGCATCATCACGGCGTCCGGCCCCTCTGCGAGGGCTTCGTCCAGGTCGTAGACCACGCGGACGGGCCACAGGGACACGTTCTGCGGAACCAGGGTCGGCGGCGACACGAGCGTGACCTCGGCGCCGAGCGTGGTGAGCAGCCAGACGTTGGAGCGCGCCACGCGGGAGTGCAGCACGTCGCCGACGATCGTCACCCGGAGACCGGAGAGGTCGCGTCCGCGGCTCTCCGCACCGAAGCGACGCTTGCGGATGGTGAAGGCGTCGAGGAGCGCCTGGGTGGGGTGCTCGTGCGTGCCGTCGCCGGCGTTGACGACTCCGGCGGAGATCCAGCCGCTCGTGGCGAGCGTCTGCGGGGCGCCGGAGCCGGGGTGCCGCACGACGACCGCGTCGGCGCCGATCGCCTCGAGCGTCTGCGCGGTGTCCTTCAGGCTCTCGCCCTTGGAGACGCTGGAGCCCTTGGCGGCGAAGTTGATGACGTCGGCGGACAGGCGCTTCGCGGCGGCCTCGAAGGAGATGCGGGTGCGCGTGGAGTCCTCGAAGAAGAGGTTCACGACGGTCTTCCCGCGGAGCGTGGGGAGCTTCTTGACCTCGCGGGACTGGGTGTCGGCCATGTCCTCCGCGACATCGAGGATGCGCAGGGCGGTCGCTCTGTCGAGCGTGCGGGTGTCGAGGAGATGCCTCATTCGCCGATCGTCACCTCCTCGGCGCCGTCGTTCTCGAACAGACGCACGTTGACGCGCTCGGTGCGCGCGGACGGGATGTTCTTGCCCACGAAGTCGGGGCGGATGGGAAGCTCCCGGTGTCCGCGGTCGATGAGGATCGCAAGCCGCACGACGGCGGGACGGCCGATCGACTGCAGGGCGTCGAGCGCGGCGCGGATGCTCCGGCCGGAGAACAGGACGTCGTCGACGAGGACGACCGTCTTCCCGTCGATGCCGCCCGCGGGGATCTCCGTCGGCTGCGGCGATCGCGTCGGGTGCTTCGCGAGGTCATCGCGGAAGAGCGTCACGTCGAGGGATCCGACGGGGACGGAGACCTGCGCGATCTCGCTGATCAGCGCGGCGAGCCGGTGGCCCAGCGTGACGCCGCGGGTCGGGATGCCCAGCAGGACGAGGTCGTCGGCCCCGCGATTGGACTCGAGGATCTCGTGCGCGATCCGGGTCAGCGCTCGTGAGATATCGGCTTGGTGCAGCACAGTGCGCACACCCATCAGCCGCTCCCTTCTCCGCCTCACAGGACGGTGTTAAAGGTTGCTTGTGATCCCAGTCTATCGGAGGGATCAGGCCTCCGCAGATCAGCTCGCCTCGCGGAGCACCGGATCCGTCACGTCGTCGATCTTCGAGGAACGGATCGGGTGGCCGCTCGTGGAGAGGCAGCGTCCGGTCTTCAGGTCCCACTTCCAGTCGTGCATGCTGCACGTGAGGATGCCGTCCTCGTCGACCTTCCCCGTCTTGGTGAGGTCGGCGCGCAGGTGGGGGCAGCGGCGCTGGACGACCCAGTCGCCGATCTCCGCGTCCTCGGTCTGGTCGGTCTGCTCCTGGTACCAGTTCTCGACGTACTCGATCCGGTCGACCGAGAGGCACTTGAGGAACGTGGTGAGGAACTCGTTGAACTTGCCGCTGCGGCCGACCGAGAACTGCATCGACAGGAAGATCGAGTTCGACCAGTCGATCTCGTGGTCGCGGATGTTCGTCGAGACGAGGTCGGCCGGGATCGTGTACCAGTACACGCACTCCTCCCCCGCGTACTCGCGGACCTTGGCGCGCGGGAAGTCGACCACCATGTCCAGCTCCCCGATGCGGAAGCGGACGTGCCCGCCGACGCCGAGGCGGATGGTGCGCGACTTCTTCAGCAGCGGCTCCCACCATTCCTTGATCGCGGCCAGCATCTCCTCCGGCGGGATGATCTCGGCGCGCGAGGCCTCCTCGTCGCGGATCTCCTGCTGGCGGGTCGCGCGCTGCTCCTCCAGGTACTCCCACTTCTCGTCGAAGATGTGGGCGAGCTCGGCCTCGGTGTAGAGCGTCTGCTCGGTGGTCACCGCACCGCCGTCGATCGTGACGAGAGTGCCAGGGACGAAGAGCTGCCCGTCGTACTTCGGGGCCAGCTCCTTCATGTGCGCGATGAACTGCTTCTGGTCCGTGAAGATGGACTCGCCGTTGCGGCCCATCCCGTTGAAGTCGAAGAGGTCGTCGCGGAGGAACATGGGCGGACCCGCCATCGGGAAGACGTGCGGAGCGTCGACCTTCTCGATGTAGTACATCGCGCGCTTGTTCTGCGCCTCGCGCTTGAGGCGGGCGAAGTTCTGCTTCGCGTCCAGCGGCAGGTCGTAGACCATGGGCCACCAGATCGCCCCGGAGACCTGCGTGAAGTAGGCGTCGGGCTTCCCGAAGTGCAGCAGCTTGTCGAGATCGAGCGGGTGCGAGTCGTTCTGGTTCAGCATCGAGCCGGTGCCGTCGTCCACGCTGAGTGACGAGTCGCCGATCGGGCCGTCGCTCGGCGCGCGCAGCGGGGTGATCATCATCTTGAGCGCACCGCGCTCGATGATCTCGCCGGCGGGCGCGTAGGTGATGTTCGTGTAGCCGAGCGCCCGGATGTCCTGCTCCAGGTCGTCGATCGGATACTCCGGCAGGAGCACCTCGATGTCCTTGCGGATGTACCGCTCCAGGAGCGCCGGGTCGAAGTGGTCGCGGTGCCGGTGCGAGATGTAGAGGAAGTCGGCTTCACGACCGTAGCGCTCCCAGTCGAGGGCGCGGTTGTCCGGGAACGGGAACCAGGACCCGAAGAAGGACGGGCCGAGCACCGGGTCGCAGATGATGTTGCCGCCCACCGTCTCGATGAACATGCCGGCGTGGCCGAGTCCCGTGATCCGCATTGCATTCCTCTCGAAGATGAACCGTTCGATTGTACCGACGGCTCCCTGAGCGCCCGGCGGGACGGGCCGGGGAAAACGGTCTAGTCGTCGAAGAGACCGCGGATGTCGTCGGCGGTGAGCGTCTGCGCGAAGAGCGCGTCGTCATCGAGCACGGCGGTGAACAGGCGGGCCTTGCGGCGTTGCAGCGCGAGGACCTTCTCCTCGATCGTGCCGCTGGCGATCATGCGGTAGACGAACACCTGGCTGCGCTGGCCGATGCGGTGCGTGCGGTCGACTGCCTGGGCCTCGGCGGCGGGGTTCCACCACGGGTCGAGGAGGAAGACGTAGTCGGCCTCGGTCAGCGTGAGCCCGAACCCGCCGGCCTTCAGGCTGATGAGGAAGACGGGCTGCTCCCCCTCCGCGAAGTCCGCGACCACCTGCTCGCGATGACGCGTCGAGCCGTCGAGGTGCGCGTACGGGATGCCGGCGGCGTCCAGACGCGCGGCCGCCATGTCGAGGAAGGACGTGAACTGGCTGAACACGAGCGCGCGGTGCCCCTCCGCCTGCAGCTCGACGATCCGCTCCAGGAGCTCGTCGAGCTTGCGGGAGCCGAGGCGCGCGTCGGCCGGGTCAATCAGCGCCGGAGCGAGGCTCAGCATCCGCAGCAGCGTCAGGGAACGGAACACGATGAAGCGGTTGCGGTCGAGATCCTCCAGCAGGCCGAGCACCTTCTGCCGCTCCCGCTGCAGCACCGTCTCGTAGAGCTCGCGATGCCCCGCGCTCAGCTCGATCTCCAGCACCTGCTCCTGCTTCGGCGGCAGGTCCGGGGCGACGAGCTCCTTGGTGCGGCGGAGCACGAGCGGGCGGATCCGTCGTCGGAGCTGCGCGAGGCGGCGCTGCCGGTACGGTCCGCCCTCCGCGTTCTCCGGGACCTTCCCCTGCTCGATCGGCTGGATGTAGTGCTCGCGGAACTTCCGCGCCGAGGCGAACAGGCCGGGTGCCGTGAGCTTCAGCAGCGCCCAGAGCTCCTCGAGGCTGTTCTCCAGCGGCGTGCCCGTGACCGCGATGGTGACGTCGGACGGGAAACGCGCGACGGCACGATGCAGCTTCGTCGCCGGGTTCTTCACGAACTGGGCCTCGTCGAGGATCAGCCCGGCCCAGGTGACGCCCGCGAACCCCTCTTCGTCGAGCCGCGCGACGGCGTAGGTGGTGAGCACCACGTCGGCCTCGCGAGCCACGGCGGCCACGGCAGGCCCGGCGGTCGAGTCCCGGGTGATCACGCGGAGACCCGGAGCGAACCGCGCCGCCTCGGTGCGCCAGGTCGCCAGCACGGATGTCGGCACCACCACGAGGAAAGGGCGTCCCTCCCCCGCCGCACGGGCGTGCAGGATGAGCGCGAGCAGCTGGACAGTCTTCCCGAGACCCATGTCGTCGGCGAGGATGCCGCCGAGCCGATGCGACCAGAGGAACGCGAGCCAGTCCAGCCCCTCCTTCTGGTACGGCCGCAACTGTGCGGTGAGCCCCGGAGGGAGGGGCACCGCCGGCACCGCAGTGGCGCTGCGCAGTCCGTCGGCGGTGGCCCGCCAGCTCACCGCGGGAAGGGCCTCGTCCGCCAGATCCTCGAACTCCTCCCACAGATCCGTCTGATGCCGACTGATCCGCGGGCCCGTCTCCCACTCGTCCAGATCCCCGGCCTCGTCCAGGAGGTCGCGCAGACGGTCGAGCGCCGGGTGGTTCAGGGAGAAGTAGCTGCCGTCGACGAGCAGGAGCTTCCGCCGGCCCGCGCTCAGGGCCGTGAACAGCGGCTCGAAGGGGATGTTCCGCCCGTCGATGCGGACGATCACGCCGAGGTCGAACCAGTCGGGGTCGGTGCTCTCCACGGTCGAGACCGTGATCTCCGGCTCCCCGGCGAGCTCGCGATACGTCTTGCGGCGGCCCGACACCTCCACCTCGACGCCCTCCGCCTCCACGGCGGGGACGACGCGGGTCATGAACTCCGCGGCCGCCACGTCGTGGAACGCCCCCGCGGGGGCGAACGCGACGCCGTGCTCCTGCCAGACGTTCCGGATCCGATGCGTCACAGAGGCTTCGGCCTCCGGATCGCGCACGGCCTTCGGACCCGGCGTGAACGGCACCCGCCCGAAGCCGCGATAGTCCCACTCGACGGTGTACTCCACGGTGTCTCCGCGACGGAACGCCACCCGGAGCACGGCACGGGGCGGTGGGAGGTCGGGGAGCGCGACGCGGCCGACCGCGCGGACGGGGAGACGGCGCGCGAGGAGTGGATAGGCGTCCTGGAGGAAGGTCGCCTCCTCCGCTGCGGGGACGACGAGCATCCCGGCCCGGAGCAGCGACGGCGCGGGCCCCGCGAGCGGAAGCTCCGCGAGCGTCACCTGCAGGCGCGACCCGCTCTGCGCGACCTCGTACACGCCGGAGCGCCCGAGGGCGCGGATGCTGCCCGGCAGCGTCTCGCGCCCGTCCAGGGTCACGACCGGACGGACGACGAGGCCGCCGTCGTCGTCACGGGACACGGTCGCCGTCAGTTCTGCGGTGTCGGCGAGGACGAGCGTCGTCGACCGCTGGGCCGCCACGAGCGGGATGCCGAGGTCGGTCGCCGACCGCAGATGCCCCCAGAGGAGCCGCGACTCGATGAGGTCGGCGACGAGCCAGTCCCCCGCCGTGCCGGAGAGCAGCGCGTCGCGCGCGATGCTCAGCAGATCGGCGAACCACCGCGACTGCTCCCGACCGTACTGGTCCGGCGCGCGGCGGACCGCGTCCCAGGTGGCGGAGCCGAGCACCCAGGACCCCGTCGCCGCGCTCCGCTCCAGCGGACGGATGCCGAGGAGGATCTCCCCCACACCCTTGGCGACGTCACGGGGAGTCGCGGTGCGCTGCGGGCGTGAGGCCCACGGGTTGGCTCCTCGGGCGTCGCGGACGCGCACCTCGAACCCGAGCGCGAGGGGGGTCGCCGCCGGAGCAGCGCCGGCCTCGAACAGGGCACGCCAATCCCGCGCCCCGTCTCCCGGAGTGGCGGAGGCGGGCGGGCGGATCATGAGACGATCCTGCCCGCCACCGCCGACACCGCCGCCGCGGCGCTCAGGCCGA
This sequence comes from Microbacterium sp. HSID17254, assembly GCF_003989315.1. Taxonomy (NCBI): domain Bacteria; kingdom Bacillati; phylum Actinomycetota; class Actinomycetes; order Micrococcales; family Microbacteriaceae; genus Microbacterium; species Microbacterium sp. HSID17254. The sequence continues at coordinate 7,410 of NZ_RBLT01000005.1, read as the reverse complement.
GCGGGCGACGCGGGCGAGCACGCCGTGCACGAACGCGCCCGACTCGTCGGTGGAGAACTCCTTCGCGAGCTCCACCGCCTCGTCGATCGCGACCGCGGTCGGCACCTCGTCGTTGTAGAGGATCTCCCACGCGCCGATGCGCAGCAGGGCGCGGTCGACGGCGGGCATCCGCTCGAGCTTCCAGTCGCGGCTGTGGGTCGTGATCTGCTCGTCGATCTCGTCGCGCTGGTCGATGATGCCGTCGACGATCTCGCGGGCGTACAGCCACGACGCCTCACGTGCGGGCTCGTTCGCCGCGCGCTTCGCCTCGGCGGCGAGGGCCACCGCGACCTCGTCGCCGCGGACGTCGGCCGAGAACAGGATGTCGAGCGCGCGCTTGCGCGCCTTCGTGCGGGCGCTCACGCCTTACTTCTCGCGGCCGAGGTACTCGCCCGTGCGGGTGTCGACCTTGACCTTCGTGCCGGTCTCCAGGAAAAGCGGGACCTGGATCTCGTAGCCGGTCTCGAGCGTCGCGGGCTTGGTGCCGGCGGACGAGCGGTCGCCCTGCAGACCGGGCTCGGTGTAGGTCACCTCGAGGATGACCGAGGCCGGGAGGTCGATGTAGAGGGGGTTGCCGTTGTTGAGGGCGATGGTGACCTGCTGGTTCTCGAGCAGGAAGTTCTTCGCGTCGCCGACCGTGGCCGCCGGCAGCGTGATCTGGTCGAAGTCGGTCTGGTCCATGAACACGAACCCGTCACCGTCGGTGTAGAGGTAGGTGTAGTCCCGGCGGTCGACGTTCTCGATGTCGATCTTCGCCCCGGCGTTGTACGTGCGGTCCACGGTCTTGCCCGAGACGACGTTCTTCAGCTTCGTGCGGACGAAGGCGCCGCCCTTGCCGGGCTTGACGTGCTGGAACTCGATGACGCTCCAGAGCTGCCCGTCGATGCTGAGGACGACGCCGTTCTTGATGTCTGCGGTGGATGCCATGTGCGAGGAGTTCCGTTCCTGAGTCCGTGGGGCCGGGGTCGGCCGACAGTCGATTCTACGGGATGCCCGGCGCAGGCCGTCGCGGGGCACGATAGACGCTCCTCCGCGAGAGCGGAAGCCCCGTGACGATGCCCGTGGCCCCGGGCAGCGTGGACGAGGACAGGAGGAATCGACATGAGCGAGGACGATCGCGACAGGGACCCGACCCGGATGGCGAATCAGCCGGCGCTGCGGACGTCGTCCGGGGCGGTCTGGCTCATCGTCGCCACGATCTTCACGGCGGTCAGCCTCGTGCCCCTGATCGGGATCGTCCGCAGCGGCGGCGCGGCGGGAACCGTCGGCCTGGTGACCGCGATCATCCTGGTCCTGGGCCTGGCCGCGATGGTCGTCATCCGCCTCGCGGTGTCGAGCGTGCGGCCGCGGCTCCGTGCGCTGGCCGCCGGTTTCCTCGCCATGGCCCTGTTGACGCTCGTGGGCATCACGGTGTGCGTGCTGCTCGTCGGCCTGCCCTGATCCCCGCGCGCTCAGAGCTGCGCGACGAGTTCCCGCACCGCGTCGGCGTAGCCCTCCACGCCGCGTCCGATGACACGCACCGCGGCGACGTCGTGCAGGTACGAGTGGTGACGGAACTCCTCGCGGGCGTACACGTCGGAGATGTGGACCTCGGCGAAGGGCAACGCGACGCCGGTGAGCGCGTCACGCAGGGCGACGGAGGTGTGGGTGAGGCCGCCCGGGTTGATGACGATGCCCGCGCAGTCCGCCCGCGCGTCGTGGATCGCGTCGATGAGCACGCCCTCGTGGTTGCTCTGCAGCGCCCGCACCTCGAACCCGAGCGCGGCGGCGGCCTCGGCGGTGATCCGCTCGACGTCGGCGAGGGTCGCGGTGCCGTACACCTCGGGTTCGCGGGTGCCGAGGAGGTTGAGGTTGGGGCCGTTGACGAGCAGCAGCCGACGCGGGGCGCTCATGCGGGCACGCTCCCGGAGTCGACCAGCTCGCGGCGCATGACCCATTCCCGCCCGAAGTTGGCCGTCTCGATCTCCCCGGTCCGGACGAAGCCGCCTCGGCGGTACACGGCCTGCGCCCGGGAGTTGTCCACGTGCACCTCGAGCACGAGCGCGCGGAGACCGCGATCGCGGGCCCAGGCCGCCGCGGCGTCGAGGAGCGCATCGATGACGCCCGCACCGCGGTGCGCGTCCGCCACGTAGACCCCGACGACCAGCCCCGCGTCGTGCTGCTCGCGATGCGGGAGCACGGTCACGGTCCCGGTCCAGGCGCCGTCGTCGGCGATCGCGACGAACTGCGCCGCGGCGGCGTCGCCCGCGGCATTCGCGGCGCGCTCCTGCCAGAAGCGGTCGGGCTGTGCGGCGGCGTGCTCGACGGTGTCGAGGAAGGCCATCGGTGCGGCCGGGTCGGCGAGGGCCCGCAGCCGCAGCGCCTTGACCTCCCGCCAGTCCTCCGGTGTGATGCGCCGGACGGCGATGCTCATGCGCCGATCTCCTGGTAGGCGGCGAAGAGCAGCGACTCATCCGGCGCCTGGAGCACGGTGGGCTTGGCGATGTCGTCCAACAGGATGAAGCGGAGCATGCCGCCGCGGCTCTTCTTGTCGCGCTGCATCGTGGCGAGCAGCTGCGGCCAGGCACCGGCCCGGTACGACGTCGGCAGGCCGAGCGACTCGAGGATCGTGCGGTGGCGCTCCGCGGCGGCGTCCGACAGCCGCCCCGCGAGCCGGGACAGCTCCGCGGCGTACAGCATGCCGATCGAGATGGCCGCCCCGTGCCGCCAGCGGTACCGCTCGGCGTGCTCGATCGCGTGGCCGAGCGTGTGGCCGTAGTTCAGGATCTCCCGCTGCCCGGCCTCGCGGAAGTCGTCCGAGACGACCTGCGCCTTCATGTCGATCGCGAGCTCCACGGCCCGGCGGAACTCGTCCGTCGAGGTGTCGACCGCGCGCGCGGGATCGGCCTCGACGATGTCGAGGATCTCCGGGGCCCAGATGAAACCGGCCTTGACGACCTCCGCGAAGCCGGCGGTGGCCTCGTTGGGGCTCAGGCTGCCCAGTTCGTCGAGGTCGCCGACGACGGCGCGCGGGGCCCAGAAGGCGCCGACGAGGTTCTTGCCCTCCGCGGTGTTGACGCCCGTCTTGCCGCCCACGGCGGCGTCCACGAGGCCGAGGACGGTGGTGGGCACCTGGACGATCTGGATGCCGCGCAGCCACGTCGCCGCGACGAAGCCGGCGAGGTCGGTCACCGCTCCCCCGCCGTAGCCGACGACGGCGTCCGTCCGGGTGAAGTCCGCCTGGCCCATGACCTGCCAGCAGAAGGCGGCGACCTCGATGCGCTTGCCCTGCTCGGCATCCGGGATCTCGGCGAGCAGCACCTCGCGCGGGCCGTCCGCGGTGTCGGCGAGGAGCCGGTCGCGGAGCTCGGCGGCGCGGGCCGCGAGGGTCGGCGGGTGCACGACGAGGATCTTGCGGACGCCCGGCGCGAGAGCCGCGGACACCTGGTCGAGGATCCCCCGTCCGATCGTGATGTCGTAGGCGTCGTTCCCGGTGACGCTGATGGTCGTGCTCATCGCTGTTCTCTCCTCCATGCCACGATCTCGTCCGCGATGCGCTGCATCGGACGCCGCGAGGTGTCGAACGTGGCCGAAGCCACCTCGTCGTACCATCCTCGCCGTTCGGCGAAGATGCGCTTCCACTTCTCGACCGGGTCCTCGCCCGCCAGCAGCGGGCGCGTCCCGCCGCGCAGGCGGTCGGCGACGGCCGCCTCGCTCACGGTGAGGAAGACCACCGGATGGGCGCGCAGCAGCGCGCGCGTCTCCGGATCCGTGACGGCGCCACCGCCGAGGGAGATCACGCCGCCCTCGGCGAGGGCCTCGCGGACCGCCGCGCGCTCCAGGTCCCGGAAGTGCGCCTCGCCGTGCGTGGCGAAGATCTCGGGGATCGGGCCGTGCGCGGCGACGATGCGCTTGTCGGTGTCGATGAAGGCGACGCCCAGCCGCCGTGCGACCCTTCGTCCGACGCTGGTCTTGCCGGCCGCCATCGGTCCGACGAGGACCAGCGTCAGCGGATCAGCCGCGTTCGTCATGCGCGATGAGCGCCGCCTCGGACGCGGGGGCCGTGCGCAGCTCCGCGGGGATGCCGTCGAGGTATCCCTCCAGGTTGCGGCGCGTCTCGCGGATGCTGTCGCCGCCGAACTTCTCCAGCACGGCGCGCGCCAGCTCGATCGCGACCATGGCCTCCGCGACGACCCCCGCCGCGGGCACGGCACAGACGTCGGAACGCTGGTGGTGCGCGGTCGCCTCGTCGCCGGTCGCGACGTCGATCGTGCGCAGCGCGTGGGGCACGGTCGCGATCGGCTTCATGCCGGCCCGCACGCGCAGCACGGTCCCGGTGGACATGCCGCCCTCGGTGCCACCGGCGCGGTCCGTGCCGCGGGCGATGCCGTCGGCGGTGGCGAAGAGCTCGTCGTGGGCGGCGGAGCCACGGCGGCGCGTGGTCTCGAAGCCGTCGCCGACCTCCACGCCCTTGATGGCCTGGATGCTCATGAGCGCCTGGGCCAGCCGGGCGTCCAGGCGGCGGTCCCAGTGCACGTGGGAGCCGAGCCCCGGCGGCAGGCCGTACGCGAGGACCTCGACGATGCCGCCGAGCGTGTCGCCGTCCTTCTTGGCGTCGTCCACCTCCGCGACCATGAGCGCCGAGGTCGCGGGGTCGAAGCACCGCAGCGGGTCGGCGTCCAGGGCGTCCACGTCGTCCGGGGTCGGCAGCGCCGCGCCATCCGGCACGCGCACCGGACCGATGGAGAGCGTGTGGCTGACGAGTCGGATGCCGAGCTCGCCGAGGAAGGAGCGGGCGACGGCACCGAGCGCCACGCGGGCAGCGGTCTCCCGCGCGCTCGCACGCTCGAGGATCGGACGGGCCTCATCGAAGTCGTACTTCTGCATGCCCACGAGGTCGGCGTGGCCCGGACGGGGCCGGGTCAGCGGGGCGCCACGACCGCGCGAGCGATCGGTGAGCTCCACCGGTTCCGGGTTCATGACCTCGATCCACTTCGGCCACTCGGTGTTGCCGATGCGCAGGGCGATGGGGCTGCCCAGCGTCTTCCCGTGCCGGACGCCGCCGGAGATCGTGAGCTCGTCCTGTTCGAACTTCATCCGGGAGCCGCGTCCATAGCCGAGCTTGCGGCGGGCGAGGTCGGCCTGGATGGCCTCGGACGACACCGGGACGCCGGAGGGCAGACCCTCCATGACGGCGATGAGTTCTGGGCCGTGCGATTCGCCGGCCGTGAGCACGCGGAGCATGTGCTCTAGTCTCCCATGCGTTTCCCCCCGCGCCGTGCCGCGTTTCGTCCGGCGGCGCTCAGAGGGTGGCGCGCATCGCGGCGAGGACGGCCTCCTCGTCCGGCAGCGGCGAGAACGGGTCGCCGTGCAGGAAGATCCGGATCTGCCGCACCGCCTGATGCAGCAGCATCCCGAGCCCGGAGACCACCGGCGCCGCACCCCATGCCGCCGCCAGGGCGGACGGCCACGGCGCGTAGGCGGCGTCGAACAGCGTGCCGCCGCTCTGGGCCAGTCGGGCGGCACTCTCCGGCGGAAGCACGGTGCCGGAGGGCAGGGTCGCCACCGTGAGGTCGACGGCGCCCTCCACCTCGTCGAGCGGTCGCGGGGTGACCACGACGCCGCGTCGCTCCCCGATCCCGACGAGCCCCGCGGCGCGCTCCGGCCGACGGGCGGCGACCTCGACCCGTGTCGCCCCCAGGTCGGCGAGAGCGACGAGGGCCGAGGCCGCCGTGGCTCCGGCGCCCAGGATCCGCGCCGTCCCGATCTCGCGGATGCCGGCGTCCCCGAGCGCATCGACGATCCCGCCGACGTCGGTGTTGAATCCGGCCGGGGTCTCCGAGAGCAGGAGCGTGTTGACCGCGCCGGTCAGCTCCGCGTGGGCGTCTCGGGTGGCGGCGTATCGGTACGCCTCCTCCTTGAGCGGCATCGTCAGGGACAGGCCGCGCCAGGTGTCGTCGAGCGCCTCGACCGCGTCCGTGAAACCCTCCGCGCCGACCTGACGGCGCCCGTATTCCCAGTCCAGTCCGAGCACCGCGTAGGCCGCAGCGTGCAGCTCCGGCGACCGTGAGTGCCCGATCGGGTCGCCCCAGACCGCCAGCCGTCTCCGGTTCACCGCGTCAGCAACCGGCGTCGGGGTTCGCGCGGCACCAGTCCCGCCACTTCTCCACGCCCCGCTCGTGCTCCGCGAGGGTCTCCGAGAACTGCGTCTCGCCGGTCTCGAGGTTGACGGTGACGAAGTAGATCCACGGCCCGTCCGCGGGGTGCATCGCGGCATCGATCGCGGCATCGTTCGGGCTCGCGATCGGCGTGGCCGGAAGCCCCTTGTTCACGTAGGTGTTCCACTCGTTGGGGTCTTCCAGAGCCTCGGCCGAGCTCGAGACCACGCCCTCGTGCAGGGAGCCGTACCCGTACTGCGCCGTCGAGTCCATCTGGAGCAGCATGTCGTCGTCGAGGCGGTTCTGGATCACGCGGGACACCTTGGCGAAGTCGTCCGTGCGGCCTTCGCGCTGGATGATCGAGGCGATCGTGAGGATCCGCTGCGCGTCCTCGTCCGGGACGCCGGCGGCGGCGAGCGATTCGCGCGTCCGGTCGACCATGCGCTGGATGACCTGCGTCGCGGTGACCTCGGGGTCGAACGTGTACACCGCGGGGAACAGCCACCCCTCCAGGCTCTGCGCCTCCACCCCGTACGCGGACGGATCGGCGACGGCTGCCTCGAGGTCGGCCAGCGGCATCCCGAGAGTCTCCGCCATGGACGGCAGGGCCGATTCGATCGTCCCGCCCTCCGGCATGGAGACGGTGTTCTCGAGCTTGTTCTCCTCGTTGCGGAGCGCGGCGAGGGCATCCTCCGCCGTCATCTTCTTCTGCAGGCGGTAGACGCCGGGATAGAAGGTCACCGCGATGTTCTCGTCGATGAGGTAGTCGTAGAAGACGTCCTCGGTCTTCGTGACGCCGGCTTCGTACAGCGCCGTCGACACGGGGCCGCCCGTGTCGCCCTGCTTGATCGTGACGTATACCTCACCGGTCGCCTGACCGGGCTCCCAGTCCTTCGGCTCCCCCCACCCCATGGCGTCGGCGATGCGGTCGCCGAAGGTGTTGGCGACCCAGACTCCGCCGGCGGCGATGCCGCCGAGGATCACCAGGACGATGATCAGGGCGACGAGGCAGCCCTTGCGGCGCTTCTTCTTGGTCGGCGCGCCGTGATCGCGGCCGTCGTCCTGGGCGGCGAAGATCTCGTCGAGCCCGCCGCCCAGCGCCGGTGCGGGGTCTTCGGTGCCGGTCGACCGGCGCGGCCCCGGAGCGGGGGTCTCATCCGCGCTCGTCGCGGCGACGGGCATCGCGCGTGTCGCGACCGGTTCGGCATCCGCGCCGGGCACGGCCGGCCGCTGG
>NZ_RBLT01000057.1:0-12996 GCF_003989315.1 Microbacterium sp. HSID17254 | reverse complement strand
GAGGCCCTGGCGGATGCCGGCGCCGTGCCACCGCCGGTCGTGCGCGGCGACTGGAGCGCGGAGTCGGGCTTCGCCGCGGGCGCGGCTCTAGGCGCGACCGCGGTGTTCTGCGCCAACGATCAGATGGCGCTCGGGCTGCTGCGGGCGGTGGCGGAGTCCGGGCGCGCGGTTCCGTCGGACGTCAGCGTGGTCGGCTTCGACGACATCCCCGAGGCGGCGAACTTCCTCCCGCCGCTCACGACCGTCCGGCAGGACTTCCCGGCGCTCGCGCAGCAAGCGGTCACGGCGCTCATCGCGGCCGTGGAGGGCGACGCGACGGCGACAGACCGCGCCGCGCCCGTGGTGGTGCCGACCCGGCTCGTGGAGCGGGCGAGCACGGCACACCGCTGACGCTCATCCGCGGGGCAGCTGCTCGCCCGGGCGAAAGGTCGTCGCGGCGCCGTCCGGCCACGACACCGTCGCCTCCCCTCCCTGCAGATCGAGTTCCGGTGGAACGGGCGAGCCCCCGAGCAGCACGCCGACCGCGATCCAGGTGTCGGGTCGCACCGGCGCGGAGAGCCAGGGGGTGACGGTCTCCGGGCCGAGCGGGGTCACGTCCCGCTCCCGCCGGACCCCCGCGGTCGCGTCGTCGAGGCCGTGGAGGCCCACCACCCGGCTCTGCGTCTCCCCGCCGGGGGTGAGGGCGGCGGTGACGGCCGCGGGGCCGGTCTCGACGACGGTGGCGGCGGACAGGGCCCATCCGCCGATGCGGAGGACGTCGCCGTCGTGGATCGCTCCGTCCGGCCCTGCGCCCGCCCGGACCCGCACGAGCCGCACCTCCCACGGTCCGCGCACCGCCGACACCACATCGACCACCGGGCCGACCGTGGTCTCGACGGCCGTGCCGCCTCCGCCGACGTCGAACCCCATGCGGACGCCGTCGTGCCAGTGCACGGGGCCACAGGAGCCGCCGAGCGCCGTGCCGTCCGTCTCCCTCAGGCGCCCCGTCAGGAAGCCGGAGCGGTGGCTCGCTCGGCCGCCGCGCACCACGGCGACCGTGCCGTCGAGCGGGTCGCGTGCCCCCGGGCCGGCGAGAACGGGGGCGGTCGCGGTGCTGTACCCGAGCTTCGCGTACAGGGGAGCATCGGGCTGGAACGCACCGGGGGTGCGGTGGTCGGTGCCGTGGTTGACCACGCGCACGATGCCGTCCGCGGTGCCCGTCGCCAGCCACCCCGGGGCGAGGAGGACGCGGGTGAACGGGCCCCGATCGATCGGCAGGGGCTGTTCGACGGCAGTCCAGAACGGATGCGTGGCGGGGAGGGCGAGCGGCAGGAGACCCTTCGCCGCCCAGTACGGGGAGCCGGGGCCGGAGTAGTCCTGGGCGAGCGGGCGCCAGGCGCCGTGCCAGCCGAGGGACAGCACTCCGGTCGCATCCGGCGCACCGCGGGCGGTGAAGTGCCGGACCTGACCGTTCACCGCCCGGCGCAGGAGGCCGGGGTCATGCCGCGAGGTGCCGGAGAACGCCGCGGCCCCGGCCGCAGCGGCCGTCGCGAAGCGGTAGGTGAGGCTGCGCCCCTGGATAAGCGGTCCGCCGTCGGCGCCGACGAGGCGCAGGGCGTCGTCGAGGAACGCGTCGAGCCGGCGGCGGTACCGGGCGACCCGATCCGTATGCCGCGGCTCCGCGCCGACCATGTCCGCCCAGAGCAGCGGATAGAAGGACAGCGCCCAGCCGGCGTAGTGGTCGAACGACCGGGCGGCGCCGTCGGCGCTCCAGCCGCCCGCGCGTTCGAAGCCGTCGAGGAGTGCGAGATCGGCGGCGCGGTCCGCGGCGGAGATCGGCCCGCCGACGCTCTCCAGGAACTGCTCGACGAGCACCCGGAACCACGCCCAGTTGTTCGGCGGGTAGCTGCCGCCGACGAACGTCGCGAGGTAGTCCACGGTGTGGGTCCGCGCCGTGTCGTCGAGGCGCGCCCACACCGTGTCGCGCGTGAGGTGAAGGCCCAGCGCGAGCGCCGCCGCCTCGACCTTCGCCTGGTCGACCTCATCGGGGCGCGGCCACCGCTCGGCACCGTCGGGGTCGACCCCCGCAGCGAGGCCTCGGGCGTACCGGTCGGCCAGCGACTCCGTGCCGAGCGGGTCGCCGGCGATGCGGAACGCGGCCAACAGGAACGTGCGGCTGAATCCCTCGAGCGCATCGACCGCGGAGCCGAAGCCACCGGAGGAGCCGGGGTAGCGGATGCCCGCGCCCGCCGGGCTCGCGTGACGGGCGGCCCCGTCGAGGATCGCGTCGGCAACCGCCACCAGGTGCGCACGCGTCCATCCCGTGTGCGGGGAGAGCGCGCGGTCCTCGGGAGGCAGCGCGAGGAGTGTCATGCGCTGTGCGCGAGGTCGGCGCGGTGCACGGGGTGTCGAGGCGGACGACCGGCCACCCACGCTTCCAGCTCGTCGAGGGCGGCGTCGGCCAGCCGGTGTGCCTCGGTGCCGAGGGAGCCGGCGAGGTGCGGGGTCACCGCGACGTTCGGCAGGCGCAGCAGCGGGTGGTCGGGCGGAAGCGGCTCCGGGTCGGTGACGTCGAGGATCGCATCGAGGCGACCGGAGGCGCACTCCACGCGCAGGGCGTCGTGGTCGAGGAGGGCTCCGCGGGCGGTGTTGAGCACGGTGGCGCCGTCACGCAGGGCGGCGAGCTGCGCGCGGCCGATCATCCCCCGCGTCGCGGGCAGGGCCGGTGCGTGCAGGGAGAGCAGATCGACGGCGGGGAGCAGGGCGTCGAGCGGGACGAGCCGGGCGCCGGCCGCGGCCACCTCCTCGGGGTCCGCGTACGGGTCGGCGACGAGCACCTCGAGGCCGGCGAAGGGGCGCAGCAGGTCGACGACGCGGCGCCCGATGCGGGAGAACCCGACGATGCCCACCGTGCGGTCGAGGTTGCCGATGCGGCCCCCGGCGCGGGGGCCGACGCGCAGGTCGTGCTGTGCGTCGGCGGTACGGAGCGGGAGGAGGGCGCGCTTGCCGGAGAGCAGGATCATCGCGAGCGTGTACTCCGCGACGGGGGCCGCGTTGGCCTCGGCGGCCGAGGTGAGCAGGATGTCGCGCTCCCAGAACGCGTCGGACACGAGGCCGCGCACGCTCCCTGCCGCATGGAACACCGCGCGCAGCCGGGGGAGCCGATCGAGCAGGGGCGCGTCCAGGACCGGAGCGCCCCAGCCCGTCACCAGCACCTCCACGGCGGCGAGGCGGTCGTCCAGCGACGGGGCGTCGAGAGCGGGGGCGTGCAGCGGACCGCCGGGCGCGGCGAGGGTCTGCAGGCGGGCGCGCCGCGCGTCGTCGAACACGAGGTCCCACGCCTCCGTCGAGAGGGCGGCGAGGACGACTGGTCGAGGGGTCATGGGTCTCCGGGTATCTCGGGTATGCGCTTGCCGAAGCGCGCGGTTCCAGTGAAGACTGTGCGTTCGAGTGCAGGCAACGTGATCGAACTGAAACCCTGCTGATCGAACACACTCGAACAACGAAGGCGAGAACCGGATGCTGATCCCCCGCGGCACCCTGAGCGATCTGTGGCGCGAGCACGGCGCCGTCGATCGGCCCGTCGTGCCGCCGAGCACCGACCGGGAGGCATGGACGTCCGTGGCACCCGAGCTCCGCGCGACCATCCTGGCGGCGGCGGACGGCGAGCGCGGCACCGCGTGGGCGCAGCCGCTCCTCTCGCAGTGGGCCGCTTACGCCCGCACCGGTGACCGCGCCGGCTGGGAGGGGGCGGTCTTCCGCCGCGACCTCCGGCTCCGCCGCGCCGTCCTGGCCGCTGCCGTCGACCCGGTGGCCGAGCGGCTGGACGAGGTCGCGGACGGCCTGTGGCTCCTGGCCGAGCAGTCGACCTGGTGCTGGCCTGCTCACGACGACGCGTTCGCCCGCGGGCGCCGTGTGCCCGACATCGAGCGCCCCGTCGTCGACCTTGGCGCGGGGGAGGCGGCGGCGCTGGCGGGGTGGGCGGTGCTGATGCTCGGCGAGGCTCTCGACGCGCACGCGCCCGGTCTGGTCGCACGGGTACGGGACGAGACGGTCCGGCGGGTGCTGCGCCCGTTCGTCGACCGCCGCGAGTGGGCATGGGAGGGGTCGGAGGAACGCGTGCACAACTGGGCGCCGTGGATCCATGGCAACCTGCTGCCGGCAGCGCTCGCCTTCGCGGACGAGCGGCTGCGTGCGCGGGTGCTCGCCCTCAGCATCGACGGCCTTGATCGCTATCTCGCCCAGCTTCCCGCCGACGGCGGCATCGACGAGGGCTTCGCCTACTGGTGGCAGGGAGCGGGGCGGGCGTTCGATGCGCTCGGCCTCCTCGACGCGCTCACCGCCGGTGCGGTGGCCGCCGCGATCCAGCACGGACGCCTCGCCGGGCTGCGCGAGCTCGCCCTCTTCCCGGAGCGCGTGCAGTTCGGGGAGGGGTGGGTGGCGAGCTTCTCGGATGCAGAGGCGCGCACGGGGGAGGCCCTCCCGTGGTCCGTGCTCCACCGGGCCGCCGTCCTGTGCGGTCTGGAGGCGACGGCTGCGTTCGCCGCGCGGCACCGCCGTCCGGGGCGCGTCATCGGAGACGAGGCCGATGTCGTCGCCGGCCTCGGTCGGACGCTGGCCGAGCTGTTCGACGCCGACTGGCATGCGGCGCGTCCGGGGCCTGCGCCCCTGCCCGGACGCGTCGAGTTCACCTCCCTCGGCGTGGGTCTGCGCCGCGAGCGGAGCGGCGATCCGCGGGGGCTCGCGGTCGTCGTCAAGGGCGGTCGCAACGACGAGAACCACAACCACAACGACCTCGGCGCGGTCGCGATCGCGGTCGACGGCGTCCCGGTCGTGATCGACGTCGGTCGGGCGACGTACACCGCGGCGACCTTCTCGGATGCCCGTTACCGCCTGTGGCACGTCACCAGCGGCTGGCACTCGACGCCGCTGGTCCGCGGGCGCGAGCAACAGCCCGGCGGCGCCTGGCGGGCCGCGGTGCAGGCGCGGAGCGACGGCTGGACCCTCGACCTCGGTACGGCGTTCCCCGGCGGCGACCCGTGGTTGCGGACGGTGCTGCTGCGCGGCGGCGCGGTGACCGTGCGCGACGAGAGTCCGGCGCTCGCCGACCCGACGACCCGTCTCGTGCTCGTGTGCGCGGGGACGCCCGAGGTGCACGGTGCCGGCGTCCTCCTCCCGGGTCCGGATGGGAAGCGGGGACTGCGCATCGCCCACGATCCGGCGGACGTCGTCGTCGAGAGCAGGGCCGTGGACGATGCGCTCCTCGAGCGTTCGTGGGGGCCGGTGGTCTCGCGCGTCCTCTTCGCACCGCTCGACCGTCCAGAGCGCTGGGAGCTGCAGGGGAGGGCGGCATGAGCGAGGAGCGCCCGACCCCGCGTTTCGGCCTCTCCCGCCGGGAACGGATCCTGGACGAGCTGCGCCGCACGGGGGCGGTGCGCGTGGCCGATCTCGCCCGCGACTTCGGGGTGGCGGAGCTCACCATCCGCCGCGACATCACGATGCTGGCGGACCGCGGGCTGCTGACCAGGGTGCACGGCGGAGCGGTGCTGCGGAGCGCGCTGGACACGACCGTCGCGCGGGCCGCCCTCCCCGGGCCGCAGTTCCGCATCGGGATGGTGGTGCCGTCGCTGAGCTACTACTGGCCGCAGGTCGTCGTCGGCGCCCGGAGTGCCGGGGCGGAGGCGGGGGTGCAGCTCGTGCTCCGCGGGGCCAGCTACGCCGCGCAGGACCAACGCCGCCAGATCGCGGCGCTCCTGGAGTCCGGGACGGTGCACGGGCTGATCGTGGCCCCCGAGACGCAGGGTGCCGACGGATACGCGCTGCTCTCCTGGCTGGACACGCTCCCGGTGCCGGTCGTGCTCGTGGAGCGCCGGACCCCGCCCGCTCTCGCCCTCACCCGGATGCAGACCGTGGCGACCGACCACGCGTTCGGGGGCGCGCTCGCCGCCGGGCACCTCGCCGCACTCGGACACCGGCGGGTCGGGATCCTCACCTCTCCGCAGTCACCGACCTCCGCCGGGCTGCGGCAGGGCTGGTCGCGGGCCGTCGCCGAGCTCGGGCTCACGGTGTCGGTGGACCGCGACACGGCCCTGGACCGGATGGAGGGATCGGCGCAGGCGGAGGTGGTCTCGGCGCTGCTCGCCGAGATCCGTGAGACGGGGGCGACGGCGCTGCTCGTGCACTCCGACCCGCAGGCGCTCCTGCTCCAGCAGCATCTGCAGGACGCGGGCTGGCGGCTGCCCGACGACCTCTCGCTCATCGCCTACGACGATGAGGTCGCCGAGCACGGGTCTCCGCCGCTCACCGCGCTGCGGCCGCCCAAGCAGCATGTCGGGCGCCGTGCGGTCGAGCTCATCCGCGACCGCCTGCGCGAGGGCCCGAACCGGCCCGCGGAGCGCGTGGAGGTGGCTCCGGCGCTGCACGTGCGCGCCAGCACGGCCCCTCCGCGCTAGGGGCGGTTGCGAGGTCGTGCGTCTCATGCCATGATCTCGGAAAGCGCTTACCAAGATTCTCCTGTCAGCGCCGACAGCTTCCACCGAGAGGAACGGACCGAGATGGCACAGGCCCCCACCCGCGAGATCGGGATCATCATGAACGGCGTCTCCGGGCGCATGGGATACCGGCAGCACCTGGTGCGGTCGATCCTCGCGATCCGCGACGAGGGCGGGATCGAGCTCCCGGACGGCACGCGCGTGACCGTGCGGCCGATCCTCGTCGGACGCAGCGAGGCCAAACTCGCCGAACTGGCAGCGAAGCACGGCATCGAGGACTGGACGACCGACCTCGACGCCGCCCTCGCCGACCCGCGGTGGGAGATCTACGCCGACTTCCTCGTCACGAAGGCCCGGGCGTCCGCGATCCGCAAGGCCATCGCCGCCGGCAAGGCGATCTACACCGAGAAGCCCACCGCCGAGTCGCTGGACGAGGCCCTGGAGCTCGCCCGCCTTGCCCGCGACGCGGGCGTGAAGACCGGCGTCGTCCACGACAAGCTCTACCTCCCGGGGCTGCAGAAGCTCAAGCGCCTCATCGACTCCGGCTTCTTCGGCCGCATCCTCTCCGTCCGCGGTGAGTTCGGCTACTGGGTGTTCGAGGGCGACTGGCAGCCCGCGCAGCGTCCGAGTTGGAACTACCGCACCGAGGACGGCGGCGGCATCATCACCGACATGTTCCCGCACTGGAACTACGTGCTGGAGAACCTCTTCGGCGAGGTCAAGAGCGTCTACGCCCAGGCCGCCGTGCACATCGCCGACCGCTGGGACGAGAAGGGCGAGCACTACACGGCCACGGCCGAAGATGCCGCCTACGGCATCTTCGAACTCGACGGCGGGGCGATCGCCGAGATCAACTCCTCGTGGACCGTGCGGGTGAACCGTGACGAGCTCGTGGAGTTCCAGGTCGACGGCACGCACGGCTCCGCCGTCGTGGGGCTGTTCGGCGCCAAGATCCAGCCGCGCAACGCCACGCCCAAGCCCGTGTGGAACCCCGACCTGGAGGACAGCCACGACTACGACGCCGACTGGCAGCAGGTGCCGACGAACGACGTGTTCCAGAACGGCTTCCGGCAGCAGTGGGAGGAGTACCTCACCTCTTTCGTCCTCGGCACGGACTATCCGTTCGACCTGCTCGCCGGCGCGCGCGGGGTCCAGTTCGCCGAGGCCGGACTCGCGTCCAGTGCCGAGGGGCGCAAGATCGTGCTCGAGCCGCTGACCCTGGACCGGGCATGACCACGCTCCGCCTGCTCGCCGCCGACGGCCGCACCGCCGACACGGAGCTCCGGGAGGCCGACGCCGTCACGCGGCCGCAGGGCCCGCTCCGCAGCCGGGTGGCCTACGCCGCCGCGCACGTCGTTCCGAAGGCGTACGCGGACAACACCCCGGGGCAGCCGGCCGACATCGACTGGGACGCGACGCTCGCGTTCCGCCGCAACGTGTACTCGTGGGGACTCGGCGTGGCCGACGCGATGGACACCGCGCAGCGGAACATGGGGCTGGATGCGACGGCGGTGCGCGAGCTCATCGCCCGCAGTGCGGAGGTCGCCCGCGAGGAGGGCGGCTCAGTCGTGGTCGGGGTCAACACCGACCACATCGAGGAGGCGCGTGTCCCGCTCGATCAGGTGATCGCCGCCTATCTCGAGCAGCTGCACTTCGCCGAGGAGCAGGGGGCGGGGCCGGTGCTCATGGCCTCGCGGCACCTGGCCAGGGTCGCGGAGAGCGCGGACGACTACCGCCGCGTGTACCGGGAGGTGCTCTCCCGCGCATCGGTCCCCGTCGTGCTGCACTGGCTCGGCACCGCGTTCGATCCGGAGCTGGCGGGGTACTTCGCGCCCTCGTCCTCCGGGGGGAGCGGCGGTCCCGCGTGGCAGGAGGCCGCCGAGGTGCTGCTCGACATCATCGTCGAGAACCGCGCCGCGGTCGCCGGCGTGAAGATGAGTCTGCTCGACGCGGAGTCCGAGGTCTGGGTCCGCGAGCGGCTGCCGGAGGGCGTGCGCATGTTCACCGGCGACGACTTCCACTACGTCGGCCTCATCGGCGGGGACAGCCTGACCGGGGCTGCCGCGCCCGAGGGGTCCGCGTCACGCGGCCACTCGGATGCGCTGCTCGGCGCGTTCGCCGCTCTCGCCCCGGTGGCCTCCGCCGCGATCCAGGCGCTCGACGCGGACGACCCCGAGCGGTACCTCGCCCTCCTCGGACCGACCGAGGAGCTGAGTCGACAGGTGTTCGCGGCGCCGACCTTCTATTACAAGACCGGGGTCGCCTTCCTGTCCTGGCTCAACGGTCATCAGCCGGCGTTCCAGATGGTCGGGGGGCTCCACTCCGCGCGGAGCCTGCCGCACCTCAGCCGCATCGTCGAGCTGGCCAACGGGGCGCTCGCCCTGGAGCGGCCGGAGCTCGCGCGGGAGCGCTGGCACGGCCTGCTCCGGCTGAACGGGGTGGACGCATGACCGCCTCGCGGAGCCTGGCGGCGGAGCGCGAATCCCGGGTGGCTGGCGTCGGGACCGTGCCGCACCCGCGGCTCTCGATCAACCAGGCCACCGTGAAGCACGCGGATCTCGCGACGGCCCTGCGTGTCACGGCGGCGGCGGGGGTCGAGGCCATCGGCCTGTGGCGGGAGCCCGTGCAGGCGGTGGGACTCCATGTCGCCGCCCGCATGCTGACCGACTCCGGCCTGCGCTTCACGACGCACTGCCGCGGGGGCTTCTTCACGCTGCCCGCCGGTCCGGAGCGCGAAGCCGCGCTCGACGACAACCGCCGGGCGATCGAGGAGGCGGCCACCCTCGCGGCGGCCGGTGCGGAGGGCTCGACCGCGGTGCTCGTCCTCGTCGCCGGGGGTCTGCCCGAGGGGTCGCGCGACCTCATCGGGGCGCGCGAGCGTGTCCGCGACGCCATCGGCGCCCTCGCGGACGACGCTCGAGCCACCGGGGTCACCCTCGCGATCGAGCCGCTGCATCCGATGTACGCCTCCGACCGCGCGGTGGTCTCCACCCTCGGGCAGGCGCTCGACATCGCCGCGGACTTCGACCCTGCCGTGGTCGGAGCCGCCGTCGACACGTTCCACATCTGGTGGGATCCTCAGGTGCTCGACCAGATCGCCAGGGCCGGACGCGAGGGCCGCATCGCCACGTATCAGGTGTGCGACTGGAAGACCCCCCTCGCCGCAGACCCCCTCCTCTCTCGGCACTATCCGGGGGACGGTGTGATCGACTTCGCACCCCTCACCCGGGCCGTGCAGGACACGGGCTACGACCGTGACATCGAGGTGGAGATCTTCCACGCCGACGTCTGGGCCGACGACCCGGTTCGTGTGGTCCGCCGCACGGCCGAGGCCTTCGCGACGGCGGTCGCCCCCCACCTGTGAGTCCCGGTGACCCCCGTCCCGTCCCCACCGAGGTTCCGGATCGGTTCCGGACATGGTTCCGGACACGGTCCCGGTCCGGTCCGGTCCGGTCCGGTCCGGTCATGGTTCCGGATGCACGACCCCGCCACGGATGCACGACCCGTTCCGGGGTGTCGGTCGTCCCGTCGTGCTCAGGTCGTGCATCCGCCCCGGTCTCGGTCGTCGTGTGCCGGATCGACCGGGGACATCTGCACGACTCGGGTCCGTCTGCAGGGTCAGACACGGGTTCCGGTCGTGCAGGCGGGACGAGGTCGTGCAGGTGGGACTCGACGAGGGAGTCCGTCCCTGTCCCGGTCCCGGTCTCGATCCCGGTCTCGGTCGTCGTGTGTCGGATCGACCGGGGACATCTGCACGACTCGGGTCCGTCTGCAGGGTCAGACACGGGTTCCGGTCGTGCGGGCGGGACGAGGTCGTGCAGGTGGGACTCGACACGGGGATGGAAGGGGCCGGGACGTCCGACCCAGAAGAACGGCAGGACTGAGAGGATGACGGGATGACGGGGATCCGTGCGGGGCTGTGCTCGGTGACGTTCCGTGCCCTGCCGCCGGAGAGGATCGTCGCGCTCGCGGCCGCCGCGGGTCTCGACGTGATCGAGTGGGGCGGAGACGTGCATGTGCCGCCGGGCGATGTCGACCGCGGGGCGGAGGTCGCGCGGATGACCACGGATGCCGGGCTCGCCGTCGCGTCCTACGGGTCGTACTTCCGCGCCGGTCCGGAGGAGTCGCTCACCGCGGTCCTCGACAGCGCCGCGGCCCTGGGTGCTGACCGGGTGCGGGTGTGGGCCGGTGAACACGGCTCGGCGGAGGTGTCCGGGCCCGAGCGTGCCCGCGTCGTGACGCGGCTCCGCGCGGCGGCGGTCGAAGCGGGCGCCCGGGGCATCGGACTCGCCCTGGAGTTCCACGGCGGCACGCTCGCCGACACCGCGCCGGCCACCCTCGAGCTGCTGCACGAGGTCGATCACCCGATGCTGTCGACGTACTGGCAGCCCACGGTCGGTGCCACCGTCCCCGTGGCGCTCGAGGAGTTCCGCCGGCTCGGCCCCCGTGTCTCCGCCGCTCATGTCTTCTCCTGGTGGCCGCGCACCGAGCGCCACCCGCTCCGCTCGCGGTCCGCACTGTGGACCCGGTTCTTCGCGGACGCCGCCGCCTCCGCGCACCCGCCGCGCGACGCGCTGCTGGAGTTCGTGCCCGACGACGCCCCTGAGCTCCTCGCCGGGGAAGCCGCCGCCCTCCTCGGGTTTCTCGGGCGGCAGCCGTGAGCGCCCCTCGAAGCGCTTCCGTTCCCGTCGGTAGGCTCGGAGCATGACCCCGTCCGCCACACCGGCAGAGCCGCCGGCCGCGCGTCGCCCCCGTCACGCCCGGGGACCGGCACCCACGCTGCACGACGTCGCACTCGAGGCCGGAGTGTCCCTGGCGACCGCCTCCCGCGTGCTCAACGGTTCCGAACGCAAGGTCGCGGCGCCCTTCCGGGAGCGGGTGGAGGCCGCCGCCGAAGCCCTCGGCTACACGGCCAACGTCTCCGCGCAGGCGACCGCCCGCGGACGCTCACCGGTGATCGCGCTCCTCGTCGCGGACATCGCCGACCCCTACTTCGGCCTCATCGCCTCGGGCGTCGCCCGGGGTGCCGACGAACAGGGGCTCGTCGTGACCGTGGCCATCACCGAGCGCGACCCGGCGCGGGAGGCGCGCATCGTCCGGGCGCTGCGCGGACAGCGTCCGCAGGGCCTCATCCTCGCCGCCTCGCGGACGCAGGAGGAGGGGCAGGCCGAGACCGCTCGCGAGCTCGCCGAGTTCACCCGCCTCGGCGGCCGCGTCGTCGCGTTCGGCGCGGACGGCGACGGCGACCGCCGGGTGGAGATCGACAACCGGGCCGGGGCCGCCGCGCTCGGCCGTCGCATGGCAGAACTCGGATACCGCTCGGCGGTACTCGTCGGGGCGGCGGAGGGCGTGCGCACCTCGGACGACCGGCTGGCGGGATTCCGGGCCGGATTCGCGGAGGGCGGCGGAGAGGTCGCGCAGACCGTCCGCGGTGACTTCCGTCGGGAGTCCGGGGCGGCGGCGATGACCGAAGCCCTCGCCACAGGTGTCCCCGCGGGTACCGTCGTGTTCGGCATCAGCGACGTCGTCGCGATCGGCGCGATGGCGGCCATCCGTGCAGCGGGCCGTGAGGTCGGCACGGACATCGCGGTCTGCGGCTTCGACGACGTGCCCTCGAGCCGCGACGTCACGCCGGCCCTCACCACGGTCTGCGTGCCGCTGAGCGACGCCGGCTACCAGGCCTTCCGCGCGATCGTCGACGAGGACTGGCAGCAGCCGACGCTCCCGCTCGAGGTGGTCGTACGCGCGAGCACCCCGGGGCTTCGGGCATGACCCGGGTCGTCATCGCGCCGGACAGCTTCAAGGGCACGATCACGGCGGCGGAGGCCGCTGCGGCGCTCGCCGACGGCTGGCGGGAGGTCGAGCCGGCTGCGGACATCGTGCTGCGTCCGATGGCCGACGGCGGGGAGGGGACCGTCGCGGCGTTCGCGACGGCCGTACCGGATGCACAGTGGATGCCGGTCACGGTCGACGGTCCGGCAGGCGCTCCCGTCGAGACGTCGTGGCTGCTCCTGCCGAGCACGACCGACGCCCCGGGCGGCACCGGCGTCGTCGACATCGCCTCGACCTCGGGCATCGAGCTCCTCGACGGTCTGCGCCCCGGGGACGCCGACACGACCGGCTTCGGCCAGGCGATCGCCGCAGCCCTCGATCACGGCGTCTCGCGCCTGATCCTCGGCATCGGCTCCAGCGCCTCCACCGACGGGGGCACGGGCATGCTCACCGCCCTCGGGGCACGCTTCCTCGACGCCGACGGCGAACCGGTGGCGCGGGGCGCGCGCGGACTGGCGGACATCGTCACGGCGGAGCTCGGGGCCCTGCGTGGGGCGCCGGATGTCCGCGTGCTGACCGATGTCACGAATCCGCTCGTCGGCCCCCGCGGCGCGGCGGCGGTGTTCGGCCCGCAGAAGGGCCTCACGGCGCCGGAGGACATCGCCCGTGTCGACGACGCGCTCGCGCGCCTCGCCGCCCTCCTGCCCGTCGATCCGGAGCTGCCGGGCACGGGGGCCGCCGGCGGGACGGGCGC
>NZ_RBLT01000056.1:0-13280 GCF_003989315.1 Microbacterium sp. HSID17254 | reverse complement strand
TCGGCGGGACGCAGCTCACCCCCGCCGATCAGGGCGGCGATCGCCGCGGCGAGGCGGGTGGAGAGGGTGCCGTCGCCGTGGGCCCAGCGGCCGAGGCGGGCGGCGAGAGCGCCCGCGGCGACCTCACCGCCCTGCACGAGGGGGCCGGGGGCCGATTCGTGGGCCACCGGCGTCGAATTGGCCCTGTCGAGGGTGTCCATGAGAGCCGATTCTGGACCAATGACAGCTTCGACGACCAGCTTCGGCATCGATCTCGGTCCAATTCAGCAGGATTGGACCATCGGTGAGCTTCTCGCATGGCTCCAGGACGACAGCCGCACGCACGACCCGGCCCTCCGCGAACCGCTCGCCCGCATCGAGGCCGCCGTGACCGGCACCCCGTGGCCGAGCTCCCCGTCCACAGCGGCCTTGATCCGTTCTCTCGCGGCGGCGTCGCGGTCCGGAGGCCTCGCCCCCGTTCGAATCGCTCACTTTGTACCAAATCCGGCGGAGATGGAGCACAGTGAGCGATTCGAAACGAGTCAGCTGGCCTGAGCCCCGGGAGTGGTGACGATGTCGGCGCGGTCACGGAAGCCCTCCGCCGTGACCCTGTCCAGCGCGACCTGCTTGCGGATGGCCAGCGCCTTCTCATAGAGGCTCGGGTCGCCGTAGCTCGTGAGCACCTTCACCAGCACCGGCAGCAGCTCGATCATGAAGAACAGCGCGGCGATGAGGATGTGCGCCCAGAGGATCGCGGGCTCCTTCTCGCTCAGGCGGTTGAGGCCGCTGATCTGACTCAGCAGCCCCACCGCCCCGGCGTTGCCCTGCGCCACGGAGTCCGCCCGGGCGTTGAAGGCCGCGAGCGCCTGCTCGTACGTGTCGCGCGCGGCGGGGAGCTCGTCCTTCGCCTGCTGACGGTTCTGCGACTCCGAGGCCGTGGTGTTCTCCTTGGCGGCGCTTCCGGCAGCGGCGAGCTCCTCGTTCGCGGTGCGGAGCTGGGCCGCGAGCGCGTCGTAGGTCTGCTGGGCCTCGGCGAGCTGGGCCTGGGCGGCCTGAGAGCTCGCGCCCTCGCCGTTCACACCGGTGCAGCCGGGGACGGTGCCCGCACCCTCGCCCGTGAGCTCGCACTGGTACAGCGTCCGCGCCTGGTCGATCACGGCCTGCTGCTCCGTGAGCTTGGCCGTCAGGTCGTCGACCGTGGACTGGGCGGCGGACTCGGTCGCCGACGACGACTCGGTCCCGGCGACGATGCCCGTCGCCGCCTGGTTCTCGAGCGCCGCGACACGCTCAGATGCCGCATCCAGCGCCTTCTTCTCGGGGCCGGTCTCGAGCGCCTCCTGGTCGGCCTGTGCCTGGACGATGTTGGTCGCGGCGACCTCGCGCGAGATGTCGTTGTGGAAGATCTGCAGAACGAGTGGCTCCGCGACGACGAAACCGATGATCGCGGCCATGATGACGCGGGGGATCGCCAGACCGATGAGCTTCCAGACGTTGCGGGTCGACGTCATGGTCGAGGTCAGGAAGCGGTCGAGGTTGAAGATGATGAGCGCCCACACGATCGCGAGCGGGATGGCGAGCCAGACCGCCGCGCGCACGCCCGTCGTGAGGGCGAAGAGCATGGAGATCGCGCTGACCAGGGCGGTCCCGGCGAGCACGAAGAACATCTGCACGAAACGCGGGGTCTCGCCGGGGACGCGGTCGAGGATCTCGCCCTCGGCCCCGCCGAGGATCGCGAGAGCACGGAGGCGCTCGGCGGCGGTGCGACGACGACGCGGCTTCCGGACGCGCGGCGGACGCGCCTTCCGGTCGGGGACGGGCTCCGCGTCGACCGGGGCGTCGGGCGCCGTCACCGGCTCGGGCGTCGGGTCGTCGGACGCGACGTCGGACTGCGCGGGCGTGTCGCCGGTCGGCTCGTACTCGCGCAGGAAGTCGAGGTCATCCGTCTCGGCGTTCGGGTCGCCGTCGAGGATGATCCGACCCTGCGAGTCGAAGCGACCCGGGCGGTGGGCGGAATAGGGCATCCCGATAATCTACGAAACTCCGCCTGTGCATACCGTGGAAGATCCCTTGGACGGGCCTTCGAGTCGCGCGAATGGCTGCATCCAGGCCGGGTTTGGAGCCAGGTGAGCGATTCGAACCGGGGTCAGGCCATCGCCGCGGCGGCAGCCTCGTCCTCGGTCGTCGCGACGAGCTGTCCGCAGGCGCCGTCGATCTCCTTGCCGCGGGTGTCGCGGAGGGTCGTCGGGATGCCGGCGTCGTTCAGCCGTCGCACGAACTCGTCCGTGACGTCCTTCTCCGACGAGGTCCAGATCGAGCCCGGCGTCGGGTTCAGCGGGATCGGGTTCACGTGCACCCACCCGCGACCGCGCTGGTTGAGCTTGTCCGCCAGCAGGTCGGCCCGCCAGGCGTGGTCGTTCATGTCCTTGATGAGGGCGTACTCGATGGACACGCGGCGCCCGGTCTTGGCGTAGTAGTCGTAGGCCGCGTCGAGCGCCTCGTCGACCTTCCACCGCGAGTTCACGGGGATGAGCTCGTCGCGCAGGTGGTCGTCGGGGGCGTGCAGCGATAGGGCGAACGTGACGGGGATGTTCTCGTCGGCCAGCTTCCTGATCGCGGGCACGAGCCCCACCGTCGACACCGTGATGCCGCGGGCGCTCATGCCGAGACCGTCGGGCTGCGGGGCGACCATGGTGCGCACCGCGTCCATGACGCGCTTGTAGTTGGCCAGCGGCTCCCCCATGCCCATGAAGACGATGTTCGAGACGCGCTCCATGCTGTGGTCGTCGCGCTTCTTGCCGCCCAGCTCGCCGTTCGCGATGGCCCGGTTGGCCCGGACGATCTGCTCGATGATCTCGGCGGTGGACATGTTGCGCGTCAGCCCCGCCTGACCCGTGGCACAGAACGGGCAGTTCATGCCGCAGCCGGCCTGGCTCGACACGCACAGCGTGATGCGGCCGGGGTAGCGCATGAGGACCGACTCGACGAGCGCGCCGTCGTGCAGACGCCAGAGGAACTTGATGGTGTCGCCGCGGTCGGTCTCCAGCCGCCGCACCTCGGTCATGAGGGGCGGGAGCATGCCGGCGACGAGCTCGTCGCGGATGCCGGCGGGGAGGTCCGTCATCTCCGCGGGGTCGGACGTGTAGTGACGGAAGTAGTGCGTGGCGAGCTGCTTGGCGCGGAACCCGGGGAGTCCGAGCTCCTTCACCTTCTCGATGCGCTCGGCCGGGGTGAGGTCGGCGAGGTGGACCGGCGGCTTGCCGCGCTTCGGGCTCGCGAACTGCAGCAGGGGGCGCCCCTCGGCGTCCTTCTTCTGGGTCCAGCCCTCAGTCGCGGGGCGCACCTGCGGGGCGCGGGTCTCGCGGATCGCCCCCGAACGGGACGACGCGGGCGCAGTCGCGGGGCGCGTCTCGGGTGTGCGGGGGTTCTCGGCCATCCCTCCAGGGTACCGGGATGCGGGTGGGAGGCGGCTGGGCACGATCCCTGTCACGGAGCGGGGCCGAGTCTACTTGTAATGACAAGTTGCGGTGCGGAAGAATGGGCGCATCCCCCTCGATCAAGGAGCAGCATGTCCGACCGTCTCGCCCGCGCCCGCACCACCGGCATCCTCGCCGTCCTCCGCGCCCCGTCGCCGGAGCTGGCTCTGGAGGCCTCGGAGGCGATCATCCGCGGCGGAGTCTCCGGTATCGAGGTGACCTTCTCGACCCCCGACGCGCCGGCCGTGATCCGCGAGCTCATCGCCCGCCATGGAGACGCCGCGTACATCGGCGCCGGCACCGTCACGACGGCGGAGCAGGCGACCCAGGCCGCCGACGCGGGTGCCGCGTTCCTCGTCAGCCCGGGAACCCTCCCCGACCTCACGCGCGCCATGCTCGACACCGGCCGCGTCGTGATGACCGGCGCGATGACGCCGACGGAGGTCATGAGCGCGCTCGATCTCGGGGTCGACGTCGTGAAGATCTTCCCCGCCTCCCTCGGCGGCCCCTCCTACCTCGGTGCGCTGCGCGGACCGTTCCCCGACGCCCCGCTGATGCCCACGGGAGGCGTGAAGCCCGACAACCTCGCCGACTGGTTCGCCGCCGGTGCGGTCGCCGTCGGGGCCGGTGGAGACCTCGCGAACGGCACAGCGATCGCGAACGCGGACTGGGCGGACATCGAGGAGCGCGCCGCGCGCTTCGCCGCCGCCCTCGCTGCCACGCGGAGCTGAGCCGCCGACCTCCGGGATCATTTGGTATACCGGATGCATGCGGATGCGACGGAGTGCGGCGGTCGGCGTGCTCGCGGGGGCACTGCTTCTCGCCCCAGCCTGCACCGCTGCACCCTCGTCGCCCCACACGGCACCGATCCCGGAGGTTCCCATGACCGACGCCACGTCCGACCTGCTCGCCGCGGCCGCCGCGGGGGACGCTGACGCCGTCCGCCGCGCGCTCGGCGCGGGCGCCGACATCGAAGCCCGTGGCGACGGCGGCATGACCCCCCTGATCACGGCCACCAAGGCGAACCACGTCGACGCGGCACGGCTCCTGATCGAGGCCGGCGCCGACGTGAACGCGAAGGACGACATCCAGGACTCCGCCTACCTCTACGCCGGCGCCCGCGGGCATGACGAGATCCTGCGGATGACCCTGGCGCACGGCGCCGACCTCCGCAGCACGAACCGCTTCGGCGGCACCGCGCTGATCCCCGCGTCCGAGCGCGGCCTGCTGCCGACGGTGGAGATCCTGCTGGAGGCGGGGGTCGATCCGGATCACATCAACAACCTCGGCTGGACCGCCCTGCACGAGGCGATCGTGCTCGGCGACGGCTCCGCCCGCTACGTCGAGGTGGTGCGCGCTCTCCTCGACGGCGGGGCCGACGCGACCATCCGCGACGGCGACGGGGTGCTGCCGGTCGACCTCGCGACCGACCGCGGGTATGACGCCATCGCCGCCGAGCTCCGGCGGTGACAGCGCTCGATCCCTGGGCCTGGGCCGCGCTCGGCGTGGCCGCGGTCGTCATCGGGATCTCGAAGACCGCTCTTCCGGGCGGCAGCATCCTCGCGATCGCCCTGTTCGCCGCGGTCCTCCCCGCACGCACCTCCACGGCCGCGACGCTCCTGCTGCTGATGGTGGGCGATGTGTTCGCACTGCTGGCCTACCGACGGCACGCGCATTGGCCCACGCTGCTGCGCCTCGCACCGGCGGTCGTGGCCGGACTCCTCCTGGGCTTCGCGTTCCTCGCCCTGACCGGAGACGGGGTCGTCCGCCGCGCCATCGGTGTGATCCTGCTGCTCATGATCGCCGTGACGCTGTGGCGGCGATGGCGGCAGGCGCGGGCGGAGCAGGAGGCGGCGGCGCGGGGCGGCGCGCTGCTGGCCGGCGTCTACGGCACGCTCGGCGGCTTCACGACCATGGTGGCGAACGCGGGCGGGCCGGTCATGTCGATGTACTTCCTCGCCACGCGCACGCCCGTCCAGGTGTTCCTGGGCACCTCCGCCTGGTTCTTCGCGATCATCAACGTGATCAAGGTGCCGTTCCTCGCCGGGATCGGACTGTTCACCGGGCCCGTGCTGCTCACCGATGCGATCCTCGCGCCGCTCGTGGTGCTCGGCGCGCTGCTCGGGCTGCGGGTGGCGCGGCGCCTGGACCAGCGGCTCTTCGACCGCATCGTGATCGTGCTGACGGTCCTCGGCGCCGTGTACCTGCTGCTCTAGCCCTTCGACAGCCTCAGCCCCTTCGACAGGCTCAGGGACCCAGAGCTGGGTCGCTGAGCCTGTCGAAGCGCGTCAATCCAGGAAGATGTCCGGGAACAGCGCGCTGTCCGGAGTCCCCGGCACCGCGGCGTAGCCCGAGAAGTCGGTGACGCCGTTCGCCTCGAGCACGTCCTCCACGATCAGCGACTGTCCCGTGTACGTGCGCGCCGGCTGGGTGAGCACGGCGTAGGCGGCGTCGGCGTAGATGTCGGCGGTCCGGCTCGCGGCCATCACCTTGTCGCCGCCGAGGAGGTTCTGCACCGCGGCCGTCGCGATCGTCGTGCGCGGCCACAGCGTGTTGGCGGCGATGCCGTCGGCCGCGAACTCCGCCGCGAGTCCGAGCGTGACCATCGTCATCCCGTACTTGGCCAGCGTGTACCCGGTGTGCGCGCCCAGCCACTTCGGGGTGGGATTCAGGGGCGGCGAGAGCGAGAGGATGTGCGGGTTCTCGGCGTCCTTGAGGATGGGCACCGCGGCCCGGGAGAGCATGAAGGTGCCGCGGACGTTCACATCCTGCATCAGGTCGTACTTCTTCGCGGAGAGGTCGAGCGACCGGGAGAGGTCGATGACGCTGGCGTTGTTGAGGACGATGTCGATCCCGCCGAACTCGCCCTGGGTCTTCATGACGGCCTCGGTGATGTGGTCGTCGTCCCGCACGTCGCCCACGATCGGCAGGGCCTGGCCGCCGGCGGCGCGGATCTGCTCGGCCGCGCTGTGCACGGTGCCCTCGAGCTTCGGGTGCGGGGAGTCGGTCTTGGCGAGCATCGCGATGTTCGCGCCGTCCGCGGCCGCGCGCAGGGCGATCGCGAGGCCGATCCCGCGGCTGCCGCCCGACATGAGGATGGTCTTTCCGGCGAGTGTGCTCATGGTTCTCGTTTCGAATCGCTTGATTGGCTGGATTTCCGGGTCGAATCGGGTCATTCAGGCGATTCGAAGCCGGGAGGGGTCACCGCGGCGCCATGCGGATGGCACCGTCGAGGCGGATGGTCTCGCCGTTGAGGTAGCCGTTCTCGACGATCTGCTGCACGAGGGCGGCGTACTCGTCGGGGCGTCCGAGGCGAGCGGGGAACGGCACCTGCTGTCCGAGCGAGTCCTGCGCCTCCTGCGGCAGGCCCATGAGCATCGGGGTCTCCATGATGCCGGGGGCGATCGTGCACACGCGGATGGCGTGACGGGCGAGCTCGCGGGCGATCGGGAGGGTCATGGCGTGCACGCCGCCCTTGGACGCCGAGTACGCCGGCTGCCCGATCTGTCCGTCGAACGCGGCGACGCTCGCGGTGTTGACGATGACCCCCCGCTCCTCGTCGTGCAGCTCGTTCGCGGCGATGACGGCGGCGGCCTGGGAGATCACGTTGAACGTGCCGACGAGGTTGATGCGCACGATGCGCTCGAAGTCGGCGAGGACGGCGGGCGTGCCGTCCCGGTCGAGCACCTTGGCAGGCGGGGCGATGCCGGCGCAGTTCACGACCACCCGCAGCGGCGCGGCGGCCTGTGCCGCGGCGACGGCGGCCTTGACCTCGTCGACGCTCGTCACATCGGCGGGCACGAAGAGACCGCCGAGCTCTGCGGCGATCTCCTCCCCCTTCGACGAGGCGAGGTCGATGATCGTGACGTGCGCGCCTGCGGCCGTGAGCCGACGGGCGGTGGCCAGCCCGAGTCCGGAGGCGCCGCCGGTGACGAGGGCACCCTGTCCGCTGATCTGCATCTGATGTTCTCCTTCGAACGTCGTCGTGCGACATGCATGGAACGCAGTCCCAGCCTATGCGGTTCTTGGTTTCACCGCAGGCCCGCCGCGTCGACCCGAGCCTACGACACCGAGGTTCCGGCAGGATGGAAAGGTGAGCATCCCCGCCGCCTCCGTCGAGGTCCCCGCCCGGGTGCGCGAACTCGCCGCCGGGGCCGCGCTGACCCCCGCGTGGCGCAACGCGATCGGCGGCCTGACCTTCCGCACCGACGACGGCCGCTACATCAAATGGGGTCCCCACGATCCCGAGGCGAGCATGCGCGACGAGGCCGAGCGGATGCGCTGGGCCCGCACCTGGACCACCGTGCCCGAGGTGCTCTCCCAGGGCCAGGACGAGGCGCACGAATGGCTCGTGACGGCGGCCCTGCCCGGCAGCAGCGCCGTGGATCCGCGGTGGGCCGCCTCTCCCGAGTCCGCCGTGCGCGCGGTCGGGCTCGGCCTGCGCCTCCTGCACGATGCGCTCCCCGTCGCGGAGTGCCCGTGGACCTGGAGCCCCGAGGAGCGCATCGCGAACGCCGCCGCCCGTGGCACGCTGGTGCCGACGGACCTGCAGGAGCCGCCGTCGATCGACCGGCTCGTGGTCTGCCACGGCGACGCGTGCCTCCCCAACACCCTGCTCGACGACGACGGCCGTCCGGTGGCCCACGTCGACCTCGCCGCGCTCGGCGTCGCCGACCGGTGGGCCGACATCGCCGTGGCCGCCATGAGCACGCTGTGGAACTTCGGTCCCGGGTGGGAGGACACGCTCATCGCCGCCTACGGCGTCGACCCCGATCCCCCGCGGCTGGAGTACTACCGACGGCTCTGGAACGAGACCTGAGCCGCGCTCACGCCTCGGGATGCGCGTCGCTGAGGAGGCTGCCGTCGGGCGGCCGCCGATCCCACGACGGTTTGCGCAGCGCATAGAACAGCAGCGGCGGCACGCCGAGCACGACGATCACCAGACCGACGATCCACGGGTACGCGGCGGCCGGGAAGGCGGTGAACCCCTGGGGCGGGATGAAGGCGAGCACGAACGCGGCGAGGCAGGCGACGAAACCGACCCCGGCGACGAACGGCAGGGCCTTCACGCGATAGGCCCGGTGGACGTCGGGCGCCTTCCGCCGCAGCACCATCGCCGAGGCGAACATGAGCATGTACATGATGAGGTACAGGGCGGCGGCCATGTCGATGAGGGCGACGAAGGCCGCGCTGACGTTCGGCACGATGATGAAGATCGCCGCGAGGATCGTGACGATCGTGCCCTGGAGCATGAGGATGCCCGACTGGACCCCGGCCTTGTTGCGCTTCTGCAGCAGCGGCGGGAGCAGACCCGTCTCCGCCGCCGCCAGCACACCCTTGGACGGACCGGCGACCCAGGTCACCACCGAGGCGAGGGCACCGGCGGCGATGAGCGCGGACACGACGGCCGTCGCCCACCCCATGTCCCAGTGGTCGAAGTACTCCCCGAACGCGAGCATGATGCCGTTCGTCAGCCCGAGTTCCTTCTCCGGCACCGCGACCGCGATCGCGATGGTGGGCAGGATGAAGACGAGCAGGATGAGGCCGGCGGCGAGGAACACCGAGCGCGGGTAGCCCTTGCCGGGATCCTTCATCTGGTTCACGTGGACGGCATTCACCTCCATACCGGCGTAGGCGAGCACGTTCGACACGATCAGCACGATGGAGGCCAGCCCCGTGAACGGCGGGATCATCGCCGAGGCATCCAGCGGCACCTGACTCTTCTCTCCGCTGAACACCCACACCGCCCCGAACACGATGAGCAGCACCGCCGGGAACAGGGTGCCGATGATGCCGCCCCACGAGCCGAGCTTCGCGAAGAGGTCGCCGCCGCGGAGGGTGACCAGGGTGGAGCCCCAGTAGAAGACGATGATGACGACGGCGGTGAAGAACCCGGAGCTGGACAGCGAGGGGTCGAGGAAGACGAAGGCGAGGGCGCCGGCCACGAACGCGAGCTGCGTCGGGAACCAGACCACGTTCTGGATCCACTGCAGCCACACCGCGGTGAACCCCCAACGGTTGCCGAGGGCCTCGCGCACCCAGACGTACACGCCGCCCTTCCACCCCGTCGCGAGTTCGGCCGCGACGAGGGCCGTGGGGATGAGGAAGAGGATCGCCGGGATGATGTAGAGCGTGACGCTGCCGAGGCCGTAGATCGCCATCGCCGGCAGCGATCGCAGGCTCGCCACGACCACGAGGGTGAGCAGGGCGAGCTGCCCGACGCCGAGGACGGCGACGGCGGGACGGGAGATGCGCGGCGTGGAGGCGGCGCCGGCGGCACCGGACTGCGGGGCGGACATGTCGGCCCCCTAGTGGTGGAACGCCGAGTCGGGGTGGTCGGACGGCATGGGAGCCGTGAGCGCGTCGAGGTGGGCCACCTCGGCGGTGATGGCGTCGAGCAGTTCGGCGGCCAGGTCCATGCTGAGCCCGTTGCGCACGACGATCCGCTGCACGGTGAGGTCTTCGAGGTCCGCGGGCATGGGATAGGCGGGCACGAGCCAGCCGCGCATCCGGAGGCGGTCCTGGAGGTGGTAGAGCGTCCACTTGTCGGTGTGCCCGTCCTTCAGGCGCCAGGCGAAGACGGGGATGTCGCTGCCGTCGTTCCACAGCTCGAACGCATCGAGCTTCGCGATGCCCGCGGAGAGGAACCTCGCCACGTCCTGCGAGGCCTGCTGCACGGCCCGGTAGCCCTCGAACCCGAGGCGGAGGAACAGGTAGTACTGCAGCAGCACCTGAGCGCCAGGGCGGGAGAAGTTCAGGGCGAAGGTCGGCATCTCCCCGCCGAGATAGCTCACCTTGAACACCAGGTCCTCCGGCAGCCAGTGCGCGTCGCGCCAGACCACCCACCCGAGACCCGGGTACACGAGACCGTACTTGTGTCCCGAGGTGCTGATGGAATGCACGCGCTCCAGTCGGAAGTCCCAGACCAGGTCGGGCTGGAGGAACGGGGCGATCATCGCGCCCGAGGCGCCGTCCACGTGGATCGGGATGTCGAGACCCGTCTTCTCCTGGATCGCGTCGAGCGCCGCGGCGATCTCGGCCACCGGCTCGTACATACCGGTGTAGGTGACGCCCATGATGGCGACCACCCCGATGGTGTTCTCGTCCACGTACTTCTCGAGGTCATGGCCGTCGAGCGTCTTGTGCTCCTCGCTGATGGGCACGTAGCGCGGTTCGACGTCGAAGTAGTTGCAGAACTTCTCCCAGCACACCTGCACCGCGCTCGACATCACGAGGTTCGGCGTGGAGGCGTCCTTGCCGGCGGCACGCCGGGCCTGCTGCCAGCGACGCTTGAACGCGAGACCGCCGAGCATGCACGCCTCGGAGGAGCCGATGGTCGACGTGCCGATGCTGCGGGAGGCGTCCGGCGCCTTCCACAGGTTCGCGAGCATGTGCCAGCAGTTGTCCTCGATGGCGGCGGTCTGCGGATACTCGTCCTTGTCGATCATGTTCTTGTCGAAGGAGGCCATGTAGACCTGCTTCGCCTCGTCATCCATCCAGGTGCTGACGAAGGTGGCGAGGTTGAGGCGCGCGTTGCCGTCGAGGATGGTCTCGTCCTCGACGATCTGCTTCGCCGTCGCGGGAAGCGACTCGGAATCCGGGATGACGTGTCGCGGTGCGACGGTGGCCTCACCCGGCCGCGTGAACAGCGGCTGGTCGTCGGCGGAGGAGATGCTCATGGGACGTCCCTTTCGGTCGGTGTCGATTGGCACTGTCTCCAGCGGACGCTAGACCGGCCGTCGAGTCACCTCCAGGGGCCCTCGTCCGAAAGGGGTGAGGTCAGGACGGCCCGAGGATGAAGTTCCAGGCGCCGGTGGCGACCGCCGCGGCGATCGCGATCCCGGAGATCGCGGCCCCGACGGCAAGGAGGGCCCACTCGGGGGCGCCGAAGCGGGACTCGCGCGCCCAGGTGCGACGGCCGGGGGCACCGAAGCCCCTCGCCTCCATCGCGGTGGCGAGCTTCGCGCCGCGGCGGATCGACAGGACGAGCAGGGCGAAGGCCATCCCGAGGAAGCGCCGGATGCGGCCGCGGTCGGCCACGCCGCGGGCTCGACGCGCCAGTTCCAGAGCCCGCCAGTCGTCGAGGAACAGCCCCACCATGCGCAGTCCGGCGAGCGCGCCGAGCACGAATCGGGCGGGCAGGCGCAGGATCTGCCCGAGGCCGTCGGCGAGATCGGTCGGATCGACCGTGATGAAGAGCACCACCGAGGGCAGGGCGATCGCGAGCACCCGGAGCATCGTGGCGACGGCGAGCGCGAGCGACCCCTCGCTGATGCGCAGCACGAACCAGTCGACGTAGACCGTGCCGCTCGTCTCGCCGTACAGGGCGATGGTGAGCCCTGTGAGCGGCGCTGCGAGCCAGACCGGCCAGGTGCGCACCCAGAACTCCCGCCACCCGATGCCGGCGAACAGGAACAGCACCGCTTCGAGCACCAGGGCGACCGCCGCCGAGACGGGATCCAGCGTGAGGATCAACGGCACGGCGATGAGCGCGCTCACGCCGAGCTTCGCGACCGGGTTGATCCGGGCCACGACGCCGGCGCGGGCGCGGGTGTCGGCGAGATCCGTCATGCCGGCGCCTCCAGGGCGAAGCGGGTGGCGTGCAGGGCGCGCGCCACGTCGAGGTCGTGCGTGACGGTGACGATCGCGGAGCCCTCATCCCGGAGGGTGGCGAGCATCGCGACGAGCTCGGCCCAGGTGCGGGCGTCCTGTCCGAACGTCGGCTCGTCGAGGATCAGCACCCGGGGTCGCGTGGCGATCGCGGCCGCGACGGTGAGACGGCGCTTCTCCCCACCCGAGAGCGTGTACGGGTTCGCGGCTCCCAGCGCGGACAGGCGCAGGCGGGCGAGCAGCTCGTCGACGCGGGCCTCGACCTCGTCCTCGGGGACGCCCAGCGCGCGCGGGCCAATGGCGAGCTCGTCCCGCACAGTGGTGGCGAGGAGCTGGTGCTCCGGCTCCTGGAAGACCATGCCGATCCGGGTGAGGAGGTCGCGGGACGCCCAGCGGATCGGCGCGGGATCGGCACCCTGCGCGAGCATCGGCGCCGCGATCACGGCCCCCTCCGCGGGCGGGAGCAGGCCCGCGAGGGTCAGGCCCAGCGTGGACTTGCCCGCGCCGTTCGGACCGGTGATCGCGAGGGCCTCGCCCGCCCGCACGTCGAGGTCGATGCCGCGGGCCACCGGACGCCCCTTCACCCGCGCCACGGCGAGTGCTCGGGCCGACAGCAGCACCTCGCCGGGCACTGTCCTCGGTGCCGGGGGCTCGGCGGGAGGACGCCCGGGCACCCAGACGCCGTCCGCCGCCAGGCGCTCTCCCTGCGCACCGAGCACCGCGGCGGGAGGGCCGTCCGCGACCACCCCGCCGGCACCGAGCACGATGACCCGGGTGAGGAGCGGCAACCACACCTCGAGTCGATGCTCCACGACCACGAGGGTGGCGGGGTGCGCGGCGAGCATCCGCTCCACCGCCTCCCTGACCTCGCGCACCCCGTCCGGATCGAGGTTCGCCGTCGGCTCGTCGAGGAGGACGAGGCCGGGGCGCATCGCGAGCATGCCGGCGAGGGCGAGACGTTGCTTCTGGCCGCCCGACAGCGCCTTGGTCGGATGATCGAGCGGCACGTCGAGGCCGACGGCAGCGAGCGCCGCCTCGACACGCGGCCAGATCTCCGCACGCGGCACGCCGAGGTTCTCGCACCCGAACGCGACGTCGTCGCCCGCGCGGGCGAGGATCACCTGGGAGTCGGGGTCCTGGAGCACGAGCCCGGCGCGCCCGCGAGTCGCCACCGCCGGAGCGTCGTCGACGAGGAGCTCCCCCGCGCTCTCGCCCTCC